>JAOASJ010000090.1 GCA_030158725.1 Bacteroidia bacterium | reverse complement strand
AAAAAAAGACTTGCGCATTCACACAAGTCTTTCTTCAAAAATTATTTATTGATTAAGCCCCTAATCTCAATGCCAAGGCATTGTGGTAAAGGTTTTTGATGTCAGCGGTAGCTCCGAAATCTTCTGAATCGATGACCATGCTGTTTCCTTTTACAGAACCAATATGTAAGCAATCTACACCCATGTCAGCAAAGTGTTTTTCAATGCTTTCTTTGTTTGAAGGACTAACACTGATAACGGCTCTTCCTTGTGCTTCACCAAACAACCAAGCATCTTTTCTGATGTGGGCATCTGTGCAAATATCAAAACCAGTTTTTCCTTGCATAGCCGATTCTGCTAGGGTTACGAATAGTCCACCTTCGCTTACGTCGTGTGCTGAACGCACCTTGCCACTGCAAATCGCAGCATATAAGGCATCTTGCATTTGCTTCTCCTCATCCAAATTGAAATATGGTGCTGGAGAGAAATTTACCTTGTGGTATTTTGCTAAATATTGGCTGCTGCTGATGTCGTTTTGAGATTTTCCAATTAAGAAGATGAAATCGCCTTCTGCTTGAAATGCAGAACCCATGTGGTGTTCAGGTTTTTCTATAATTCCCACCATACCAATGGTTGGGGTAGGGAATACCGCAACACCCTCGGTGCTTTGGTTGTAAAAACTTACGTTACCACCTGTTACAGGTGTTCCGAATTTTAAACAAGCTTTTCCCATACCATCAATACTGTGTTTGAATTGGTAGTATACTTCTTTGTCGTATGGATTACCAAAGTTTAAACAATTGGTAACTGCACCTGGTACGCCACCTGTACACACGATGTTTCTAGCTGCTTCAGCAACTGCAATGGCGCATCCTGTTTCAGGATCTGCGTATACATAACGGCTGTTGCAATCTACGGTTAATGCCAATGATTTGTTGCTGCCTTTTACTCTAACAACGGCTGCATCACTTGCTTTATTGGTGCTTTGGTTAACTGTACCAACCATGCTGTCGTATTGGGTAAACACCCAATTTTTAGAGGCAATGTTTGGTTCGCATAGTAAAAATTCAGCTACTGCTTTTAAATCGCTAGGCTCTTCAATGGTATCGAATTTATAGGCTTTGATTTTTTCGAAATATGTTGGTTCGGTCCACTCGCGTTTGTATATCGGAGCGCCTCCACCAAGTACCAAACTTTCTGCAGGGATATCGGCTTCCAATTCGCCATTCATGTAATATTGAACGCGGTCGCCTTCGGTTACTTCACCAATTTGTGCATAGGTTAATTCCCATTTTTTGAAGATGGCTTCAGCTTCTTTTTCAGTACCTTTTTTCAAAATCACCAACATGCGTTCTTGACTTTCAGAAAGTAGGATTTCCCAACCTTTCATGTTTTCTTGACGCATTGGTACTTTGTCCAAATGCACTTTCATGCCGGTTTTGCTTTTCGCTGCCATTTCACTGGTGCTACAAGTGATACCTGCTGCACCCATGTCTTGCATACCGATGATAGAACCAGTTTCAATTAATTCCATGCTGGCTTCAAGAATAAGTTTTTCCCAGAAAGGGTCACCCACTTGAACACTTGGAAGATCGTTAACACTGTCTTCAGAAATGTCTTTACTTGCAAATGCAGCTCCGTGGATACCGTCTTTACCTGTAGCAGCACCGAAGATGTATACTGGATTGCCAACACCTTCTGAAATTGCAGAGATGGTGGTTCCAACTTTAGCGATACCGACACTCATGGCATTCACTAAGATATTTGTTTCGTAACAATCGTCGAAGTATACTTCACCACCAACGGTAGGGATACCAAAAGCGTTTCCGTAATCTCCAATACCTTTGGTTACACCTTTAACCAACCATTTGGTTCTAGCGGTGTCGATGTTTCCAAAACGCAAAGAGTTTAATTGGGCAATTGGTCTAGCGCCCATTGAGAAAATATCGCGGTTAATTCCACCAACACCAGTTGCTGCACCTTGGTAAGGTTCAATTGCAGATGGGTGGTTGTGTGATTCAATTTTGAAGCAACAAGCCAAGCCGTCGCCAATATCTACGAGACCTGCGTTTTCTTCACCTGCTTTTGCTAACATGGCAGGACCATCTTTAGGCAAGGTTTTTAACCAGGTGATAGAGTTTTTGTATGAACAGTGTTCGCTCCACATCACTGAGTAGATACTCAATTCGGTGAAATTAGGGGTGCGGCCAAGTATCGATTTGATTTTGTCAAATTCTTCAGGCAAAAGGCCAAGTTGTTGGGCTTGTTCCAGGGTTGCTTCCATTTGCTGCAAAAATAGGCATTTCAAATAGCTAAAAGAAGTTGAAGTTTCAACAATTTTTAAGCAAATATTTGGCTATTCTTTAACAACAAGTTCCACCTTCTCGCCAACCTTTAACAAGTACATTCCCTTGGCTAAACTTTCGGTGTTAAGCTCGTTTACGCCCTTTAATAGATTGGTTTCTAAAATGATTTTACCGCTCAATTCCATCAGCACACAATGGGTGTTTTCATCTGAAATGATTTTGATTTTATCGGTAAAAGGGTTGGGTTGCAGATTGATTTTTCTTGAACTTAATTCGTTTAAACCACTTGATAAGTCAACCGTTTTAATGGTTTTGTAAATTTCGTTTGAACAGGCATTGCTGTCAGTTACTTTGCACCAGATGTAATAGGTTCCTGCAGCGCCTAAACTGGAAGCCCAAAATTGGTTGTCTTGTGTTTTTACGCCATTGGACCATGAATAATTTTTATAGGTATTGTCTACCTGCATTTGCACCAAAGCAAAGCGGTTGTATAGTGAATCGGAAAGTATTTTGAATTTAGGCAGTGGAAACAATTTAATTTTAAGCGTGTCTGATGTGTTGCAGGCATAAAGGTAGTTTAAACTAAGGATTACCTCGAAATCCTTGGTTTTGTTCAATTGGATTTCAGGGGTTTTGTAGGGCACATTGATTTGGTCTATTTTCCATGACCAATCAATTGGACCATTGTAGTTGCTCAATTTTGCTTTCAGATACAAAGGCTCACCCACACAATGCGAACCTGAGTCAAGTATAGAAATTAATGGGTGCTCTAAATTTTTCACATCCAATGAATCTGCATACGAACAAAGATTCTTGTCAATTATTTTTAATGTTATGCGGGAGTCTTCAATGATTTTAAAGTTAAAACTGCTTTTGTCTTTGAAAGAAAGGCTGTCGTAACCATTGATTTTCCATACGGTGTTGTAGGGACTTACAGCGGCTAGATTGCTTGGGTTTATTACAACTGTAGAATCTTTGCAAATGCTGTTGTTGTTGCTGCTAAGTTTAAAACTAACCGCAGGATACACCAAGCAACTTAAAGAATCGCTGACATTACAATGGTTGTCGTCGGTAATGTAAAGTCTTATTTTTTCGCCTTGTTGAGGAACGAATTTTAAAGTGTCAACATTTAAGTTTTGAGAGCGGAATACCCATTTAATGTTTAAAGGGGCTTTTAATATGCTTGTATTAGTTACTAAATCAAAGTTGGTGTTGGGACAAACATTGACACTAGTAGGTAATAAATTACTGCTTTGAATAAATGGCAAAAAGTTTCTTTCAGATGTAGCAGTGCAATTTCGAGTGTCCATTAGCACCAATTTGAATTTGGTGTTTTTGGTGATTACTTCATTTATGACCGTATCTATGTTGTTTAAAAAGGTATCGTTGCGGTACCAGGTCCACAACATGAATTGTTTGTAGGAAGCAGGGCTGAAACTCAATTTTGCAGGGAAGGTCTTGCAAACGCTTGTGTCTACAGCTATGTTTTCGAAACCTTTGTACAAGGCATTGTTAATTTGTATGGTGTCTATCAGGGTGTTTAAACATGTCTTATTAGACAAGTTGGTAAAGGAATAGCGGACATAAAAAGTACCATTTTTATTGATGGTAAAACTGTCGGTGCTCTTACTGCTGGAATAGATGTTTTTATTGCTTTGGTCCAGTATGTCGATGTTGCCGTAGAGAGTAGTGTTGTCCCCTCTCCATGCTTTCATTTGCAGCAAATTGCAAGAGTTGACTGTCGTTTTTTTGTTGTATTCTGTTGTAGGGTAATGTTGAATGAAAAAACCATTCGTAGAAATAAATGCATTGCATTTTTTGTCCCATGCGGCGTTGGCAAATACGTATCGGTGTTTGGGTAAACCTTGTTTTGGAGTCCAGCAAAATAATGCTAGTTTTTCACGGTCACTAGGATTTGTTACAGTAAAGCTGGTACTAGGTATGCCATGGTTCCAATCAAAAAACACAGTATCTAAAGTGGTTTGTTTTGGTAAATAAGGGTCATCTTTGATTCCTGAATTAAAACAAATTTGTTTGCCATTGCAAATACTGAATTTAGTGCTGCCAATGAAATAAGGTGGCATGTTGTCGGACATCTGCTTGATTTCTAAATTCATTTCGCGGCAGACGTAACCAATGAGTTGAAATTTCCCAGAAGAGTCTCTGCGCCATTCCTTGACTTTAACTTTCAAGTTGGAAATTTCATCGCATTTGGTAGGGGTAACACCTATTTGGCACAAGTCTGCATCAAAATAAAATCCTCGAGGCGGCTTGGCATTGGGTAAAGCCCTGCAATTGATTACTCCAGGATTGGGTGGGCAATAAGGGGTCATGGGTAGTACTTTGGAGAAACCACCAACATAAGTTATTGTTTTTTTTTCATCCAATAAAGGTGCATCCATTTCGAAACTCAAAGAGTCAAAATCTAAGGTGTCCAAGGGTCCAGGATTATACCACATAGGCTGGTTACAAGCGCTGGTAAACCGTGGGTCAAATGAAAACGTAGGCGAATGAATATTATTTGAAGCAATGCAAATATTGACTTGGGCATCCAAGTAAAATATAGCAGTTCCAAGATCGTGGGTTGTTATAGCACTTGTACGTTTGTTGTAAAATGCAAATTTCACCGAACACAAGCCCGCTTTAAGAATGGAATCGTAGGGCGAACTGTTCAAATCGACGGTATCGGTAAACGTATGGCGTTCGAACCCTGCTTTCGATTTGGTGTTTTGAATGTTACAAGGATTTCCACAGGTATCGTTTATTTTTTGAATCAGTGTGCGCTTAAAATTTATAGGAATTTTAAACGTATCGGCAATGACAAAACCGCTTAGACTATTTAACGGATTGCTGTTGCATGGTCTGTAAACATTAGCAGTTACAAGGTATTTCTTGGAAGAAATTAGCTCATAGTAAATTTCACCCCCTGCGATGGTTTGTGCATTTGAATGTGCGACTAATCCAAAAGTTAATAATAATAGAAAATGTTTTAGTCCTTTCATTTGCTGGTATGACAATAAAAAAAGCGGTTTCGTTGCTCTGTTTTATTCCTTCACAAATTTAATCCTATTTGTACCAGATTGGAAAACATAAATTCCTGCTGCTAAAGTGTGTATGTCTATGCTTTGCATGCCGTTGATTAATAAGCCTTCTAGAACGGTTTTGCCTTCAAGTGTTTGAATAGTGTAGGTATTCAATTCTAGGTTGTTAATTAACAATTGATCATGGGCAGGGTTAGGGAATACTTGCAATTGTAAAAGTTGACGTTCAAAGACATCGGTAAATTGGTCGGTTCTAATTTGTTTAAATTGAATGTTTTCGCATCCATTATAGTCTTTTGCCTTACACCAAATGGTATAACTACCGGGCCCTCCGAGACTAGAAGCCCAAAAAGTATTTTGTTTTGTCGTTGCGCCATTTGACCAATTATAAGTAGCGAAATTTGCACTTAAATCCAATTGCACCAAGGTATATTGGTTGTAATTGGAATTTCCAAGCAGGCTAAATACGGGCAGTGGGTTTGCAAATATTTGAATCGTTTTTTGGGCATTGCATCCTATGGTATTTCTTAGGGTTAAATTTAAAGTGTGGGTCTTGGTTGTGGTGAAACTTATACTGGTATCGTGCTTACTCAATAAGCCACCATCAAGTGTCCAATCATAAATTAGTTTTTCAGGATAAGATGCAACAATGGGGGTGATTTTAATTATAGTATTCAAACAGGTTGAATCGTTGTCCAATGTGAAGGTAGGCGGCGCAATAGGTGTTAAAGTTAAGGTGTCGGAAAAACTACAATAAGTAGAGTCAGATATTTTCAAAACAAGTTTTGTGTTTTGTTTGAAATTTTGGTTGATAAATGAATCTGCAGTGTTTACACGTTTGTTGTTGAGGTACCAATCGTATATAAAAGGGCTAGAACCTTTGACGTTAATGGCAGAAAAATTGTAACTAAGGGTGTTGCAAACATTTCCGCTTTTGCGGTTAAAGTCGAAGGCCCCGCGGGCATTGATTTCAAATGTGTCTCTATATGTACAAGTGTTTTTATCTGTGATGAACAAAGCAATCTTCATTTGCTTTTTACCCAGGTAAGCCACATAAGTGCTTGCCGTGTCGCTTGGTTTTTTGGTTCCTAAAGGATATTCCCATTGATACTTTATCCCATTGTTGGTTTGGTAAAAAGCATTCAAATAGATGATGTCGTTAAGACAAGCCAATTGTTTTTTAGAGGTCTTGATTTCATTTTTTACCAAGTACAAAGTATCCCAATAGGTTAAAGGACAATTGATCCCATTGTTGTTAAGTGTGTGCTTTATGGCAAAATAACCCGTGTACGGAATCTTGAAAAAGGCCTTTTTAAGTGTAGAGGAAAATAATATCTTGTTTAATGTGTCAGCTGGAAAAACCGTGAAAGAATAGCTGAAATTATTTAGAGGATGGTTGACCGTATCGGTAGGGAATGACTCCATTTCCAAGGTGCTGCAGTTGCTGTACTGAAATCTTCTTTTGTTTTCAGCTATAGGTTTTACATTCACTGAAAATCCTTTAGAATTAGAGCTGATATTGCACAATTTATCGTAAGCCATTACAGCAAAAACTTGTTTTCCTGCTTTTTTAGGCGTCCAACAAAATTGCATTTGTTTTTCTCTAGCGGTGGGGTCAACTATTTTGCAAGTTGCACCAGGTATGCCATAGTTCCAAAGCATTTGGCTTGTGTCTCCAACAGTTTGTGAGCCATAGGGAGAGTCGTAACTCTGGATATTAAAACAAATCGAATTGTTTTTGCAAATATCATATTTGCTGTTGGAAAATATGATAGAAGGATTGTTGGTTTTTTGTTTTACAGAAATATTCATTTCCCGTGTCACATAGCCAATTTTCACCCAGGTGTTATTGCTTTTTCTCCATTCTGTAATTCTAATTTTTACGGGTGCGATTTCATTACAATTGGTTGGTGTTAGTGCTATTTCACAAACTTCTGCATCAAAATAAAACCCCCTTGGTGGTAATGCATTTGGCAATGCCCTACAATTAATAACACCAGGAGCAGGGGGACAATAGGGCGTCATTGGGATGTTTTGGTTGTAGCTACCAGCATAGGTTACGGTTTGGTCCCAGTCCACCAAAGGTGCATCCATAGAAAATGACATGGAGTCATAATCTAAGGTGTCAGTGGGTCCAGGGCAATACGTCATGGGTTGGTTGCAAACCAAATTAAATTTGGGGTCGAAGCCAAAAACAGGGGAGTGAATCTGCGTGTAATTCAAACAGGTATTTACTTCGGCATCCAAATAAAACAAATTGTTTTTTTGAATGGTGGTGGACAAAGTATCTCTACCTATTTGGTAAATGGCAAACTTCACCGAACACAAGCCTGCTTTATAAATAGAATCGTAAGGCGAACTGTTCAAATCGACGGTATCAGTATACGTATGGCGTTCGAAGCCAACATTCGATTTTGTGTTTTGAATGTTGCAAGGATTGCCGCAGGTGTCATTTATTTTTTGAATGAGGGTGCGCTTGAAATTTATAGGAATTTTAAACGTATCCGCAATAAGAAAGCCATTGAGTTTGTTCAAAGAATTGCCCGCACAATTTCTGTAAACGTTTGCAGTAATTAGGTATTTCTTAGAAGAAATTAACTCATAGTAAATTTCTCCCCCTGC
>JAOASJ010000089.1:31682-38485 GCA_030158725.1 Bacteroidia bacterium | reverse complement strand
AAATTTAGAATCTACAAAACTAAAAGAACTTTGTGATTTGTTATTCACAAAGTTCTTATTAGTAACAAGAAATTTTAATCCCTTGATGTATTGAATTTTAGAAATTACCTCTCAAGGTAAACATGAAATTTCTACCCGCTGCACTATAACCTGAAGAGAAGGTTCTGTAGTGTTGATCCAATAAATTCTCTACAGCCAATTGCACTTGTAAAGTTTTATTGATTTGATAGAAACCTCTCAAATTAAGCGTGTACCAAGCAGGATTAAATCCTTTAACTGGATCAGCAGAATAAAGTGCATTGTCTTCACCAACCAAATTATAATCAGCAGATTTTTTTGCTCCATTGAACACAGTAAAGAATTCTGCTTTCCATTTGCTGTGTTTGTATACCACTCCGAAACGGCCGAACACTGGTGAAATATGATCAAGTGGATAATCGGTGGTATCGGTATTAATTCTGCCATAGGTGTAGTTAATACTTCCGCTGATGCTCAACTTTTTATTGACATCGTAATTCATTCCAAAATATGCTCCATAAACAAATGCATTCTGAGCATTTTGCATAGAATATATTTGGCTATTGGCTCCATCAAAAGTGATGGTATCTTTTCCATTCAATTGAGCTCTACCTATAGTTAACGCATTGCTGTATTTGGTGTAATAGCCATTAACTTCTACATTTAGTTTTTTCTTGAATGTTTTGCTTACGGTTACATCCAAATTCGTGGTTTGTTCAGGCTTAACAAAAGCATTCGGAATAATTACTCGTCCTTTGGCACTTTCAAACACTTTATTCATGTCATCTACATTGGCAGTTCTAAAACCTGAAGAAACTGTTCCTGAAATTTTCAAATCATTTTTACCTAAATAAACCAGACCTAAATTACCACTGGTGTTTTGATTGTTTTGAACAATGCTATTGGCCAAAAAAGGGAAAAACGTTTTGTCGTTAAAGTTTGATTTCAAGTAAGTACTTGTAAATCTAATTCCGGTGTTCAAAATTATTCGTTTAGAGAAGTAAGCACTTTGGGTTGCATACAAAGCCATGGTTCTCATAATTGAACCACCATCAGGGTAACGGGTACTTTGTGGCGTGTTAATACCATTAATCATACTATCTTGAGAAGCTTTTGATTGCACATTATTATGGGTTAACTCAACACCATATCTCAACTCACTTTTTGAACTTATTTCCTTTTGAAAATCTGCATTTAAGGTGCTTACTTTTACATGCTCATTTCTGTGAGAAATGGTTGGCCCTTGAAACCCTCTGTTGTGTCTGCTTTCTTTGATGTCCTGATAAGCTATAATAAAATTGACTTGGTCGTAGGCAATTGTCTTTTTAATGCTTGCCAATTTATAAGACAACATAGTCCTAGTTTGAGGGCCATAGTACCATTGCGCTTGCGATGGCTTGCCATTTCCTTTCAATTCAGTTAATCGATCATATCTCGGTACATCGCTGGTATTTGAATGTTGTACATTTAACAAATGGCTTACAAATTTATTTTGTTGGAATAATACTTTTTGCATTAAGTCCCATTGCTTATAGCCAGTAGGGTTTTGAACAAATGAATCTGGGTTCATTACCATGCTGTCTTTGTTTCCAAAACGTTCAGTGTAAAAGGTTCTTCTTCCCCAACTTTCATAGCCTTTTGTTCCGCGTTTACCTATGGTCATATCACCGAAATCGCTCACCGTTACAGAACTTAAAAACGCCCATTTTTTTAATCCGATGTTAAAATCGAAGTGGCCAGTTTTCTCATTCATTGCTGTACCATAACGGGTAAAAGCCATCGCTTTAATTAAGGTTTTATTGCCCGTAGCAAGCAAAGGCCTTTTGGTGTAAAAATGCACCACACCACCCAAGGCATCGCTGCCATAAACCACTGAACCGGGACCAAACAACATTTCTGTTTTGTCTAACATATTGTTGTCAACGGTTAACACGTTTTGTAAGTGACCGCCTCTATATATGGCATTGTTCATGCGGACACCATCGATAACCATTAAAACTTTATTGGCTTCAAAACCGCGCATGGCAATACTACCTCCACCCATTTGGCTTTTTTGAATAAATGCTCTACCGCTTTGTTGCAATACATCGGCTGTATTGGCTTGACCCATAAATTGAATTTGCTTTTGATCAATAACAGCTACCTGTTGTGCCACATCACTTGTTTTTTCAGCAAATTTTGAAGCCGAAACAACATAACCATTGATATCGTGAGCGCGCTCTGCCATCAAAACTGTGTAGTTCATTGCTTTCAATTGGTCGCTGTTCAATGAATCACTGAAGTAACCAATTTTAGAGAAAACATAAATGCCATTTTTCCCTACTGGAACATTTGAAAATTCGACTTGACCTTTTGCATTGGTCATTTGATAATTAACCGAAACACCTTCTAGTGCTTGTAAACTTGACTTGTCTTTAACCGTAATGGTTTGGGCGAAAGCCTGAACACCCAATATAAATATTGCGAATAATAATTTTATTTTCATTGTAAATTAAATTGAATTGATAAAGCATTTTACCGAAATAAAATGCATAGTTACTTCAAACACAATTGTAGTGTTTGAAAATGATAAATTAACTCAATTTAATTGGTGGCCTATACAAAGAAGCTGCATATTGATTTTTATAATCAATGCTATTCAAACTACAAAACCCTTGTTTTAGAGATGTAATTGCTCTCTCATCATTTGTGAACAATTTAGAAATCATACAAAACTTTTTGAGCAAATCATCTAAAACAGTTTTTTGCTTTTTGTTTTTTTCTAAGGATTTATAAAGTTGAATTTCCTTTTTATCATTTATACAATGGTATATTTTACCTTCTGTTGTTTTCTCTATTCTAACAACATCATACTTCTCATCACCTAAAAAGAATTCTTTTGAATGTTCCCATTTGGCATTTTCGAGATCTTTTTCTGAAAATTTAGTTAAATCAGCGTTGTGTAAGCCATTTTTCAATTCTGCTTTCATCAAAGTTTTTACAGCTTTCTTATGCTTTCTGATTTCAGAGACGGTGTATAAAGAAATGAAGCCTGACTGCACTAAAAGCGAAGTAATAAACACAAATATGACAGCAGTCTTAAACACGATTATTTGGCAAATATAAGTTATTTTTTATTCAGTCAAAATTAACCGACATTTGCAGGTCAAAATCAACCATGGACCAATCGGAAAACATAGAGATAATAGGCGCAGCAGAGCATAATTTAAAGCATGTAGATTTAAGTTTTCCACGCAACAAGTTGGTGGTTTTCACCGGACTAAGTGGAAGCGGAAAATCCAGTCTCGCTTTCGACACCATTTTTGCTGAAGGTCAAAGACGTTATTTAGAAACTTTTTCTGCCTATGCTAGACAGTTTATCGGCGACATGAAACGTCCTCAAGTTGATAAAATCAATGGTCTATCACCAGTTATCAGCATTGAACAAAAAACAGTTAGCAGAAATCCCCGTTCTACAGTTGGAACAATTACTGAGGTATATGATTTTCTTAGACTCTTGTTTGCCAGAGCGGCAGATGCCTATAGCTATTTGTCTGAAAAGAAAATGGTTCGTTTTAGCGAAGCGCAAATTTTAGAATTAATCATTGACCAATTTAGCCTTAAAAAAATAACCGTTTTAGCCCCTATTGTAAAAGGTAGAAAAGGACATTACCGTGAACTTTTTGAACAAATAAGAAAACAAGGTTACCGCAAAGTAAGAGTTGATGGAAAATTAATGGAAATTGAAGTTGACATGCAACTCGACCGTTACAAAATCCATGACATCGATGTTGTGATTGACCGCATAGAACCTAGCGATGCGAATAAAACCCGTATCCACGACAGCATAAAAACAGCCTTTAAAGTTGGCAAAGGCACCTTGTCTGTAATGGACAATACAGACGATAAAGTTTATTTCTTTAGTCAATTCTTAATGGATCCTGAAACGGGATTGAGTTACGATGAGCCTCAACCCAACACATTTTCATTTAACAGTCCATATGGTGCTTGCCCGAATTGCAACGGACTAGGAATTGTTAGTGAAGTCGCAGTTGAAAATATTATACCCGACCGCAGCAAGAGCATCAATAAAGGTGGCTTATTGCCTATTGGTGAATTGCGTGAAAATTTCACGTTTGCTCAATTAAGAGGCTTGGCTAAAAAATTCAAATTTAGTTTGGCCGACCCTCTGGAAAAATTATCTGATGAGATTATCGACATCATCATGCATGGCAGCGAGGAATCATTTCCAATTACCTACACGAATTACGAATTAAAAACCATTAATACTGAAACGGTTTTTAGAGGAATTATTCCAATCATTGAGGAGCAATATTATGAAGGCAAAAGCGATTCTTTAAGCAAATGGGCTGAAGAATTCATGCACAGCAAAGCTTGCCCGGTTTGTGAAGGCAAACGTTTGAAAAAAGAGGCCCTTTACTACCGTTTTGAAAACTTGAATATTGCAGATTTATCGATGATGTCAATTAAAGAATTGAGTCATTGGTTAGATACTGCCTTAGATAAGTTGAGCGACAGACAAAGAATCATTGCTGCCGAGATCATAAAAGAAATTAAAACCCGTGTAGGATTTCTTTGCAATGTGGGTCTCGATTATTTAACATTAAACAGTCCATCAAACACCTTGAGTGGTGGGGAGGCTCAGCGTATTCGCTTGGCCACACAAATAGGTTCTCAATTGGTGAATGTTCTATATATATTGGATGAACCTAGTATTGGTTTGCATCAAAGAGACAATGAAAAACTAATCAATTCACTCAAAGAACTGCGCGATCTTGGCAATTCTGTTATTGTTGTTGAGCACGATAAGGACATGATAGAACAATGCGATTACATTGTAGATATTGGTCCAAGAGCAGGGATACATGGAGGAAAGATTTGTGCATTCGGAACTTATGATGAATTCATTCAATTGGATTCAATTACCGCACAATACATCAATGGTAAAAAAAGCATTGAAGTGCCATTAAAACGACGCAAAGCAGGTAAAGAAAAAATCAGTTTAAAAGGTTGTACGGGCCATAATTTAAAGAATGTTGACATCGATATTCCATTGGGTATTTTTGTATGTGTAACTGGGGTTTCAGGGAGTGGAAAATCGTCTTTAATCAACGAAACCCTCTACCCTATTTTAGCCAAACATGTGTACAACAGCAAATACCAAGTATTGCCGCACAAAAGCATTTCTGGTTTAGAGCATATTGACAAAGTTATTCGAATTGACCAAGCACCGATTGGCAGAACACCAAGAAGCAATCCTGCTACTTATACCGGCACATTTAGCGACATAAGAAACTTATTTGCTATGTTACCTGAAGCGAAAATCAGAGGCTATAAACCAGGAAGATTCTCATTTAACGTTAGTGGTGGTCGTTGTGAAGCATGCAAAGGCGGTGGTTACAAAATTATTCAGATGAATTTCCTTCCAGATGTTGAGGTATTGTGCGATGTGTGCAATGGCCGCAGATACAACAGAGAGACATTGGAAGTGCGCTACAAAGGCAAGAGTATCAATGATGTTTTGGATATGCCAATTGAACAGGCTGTTGACTTTTTTGACAACATGCCTACAATTAGCCGCAGACTTCAAGCCTTGAAGGATGTGGGATTGGGTTATATTACACTTGGACAATCATCAACCACTTTGAGTGGCGGAGAAGCCCAAAGGGTAAAATTGGCAGAAGAGTTATCTAAAAAAGACACTGGAAAAACTTTCTATATTTTAGATGAGCCAACCACGGGCTTGCATTTTGAGGACATTAATGTTTTGTTGCAGGTATTGCAAAAACTAACCGATAGAGGCAATAGCGTATTGGTCATTGAGCACAATATGGATGTGATTAAGGTAGCAGATTATATTATAGACTTAGGTCCAGAAGGTGGCAATGGCGGTGGAGAAATCTTGGCCGTTGGCAGTCCCGAGGAAATTATAAAAGTTAAAAAAAGCCATACCGCACGATTCTTGGCTAAAGAATTAAAGTAAAGTGAAATGATAGATTTAGAGGGGCAAACGTTCAAGAATATTGACTTTTCAATTGAAGGTTTTAAGTCTGGCGAATACGATAAATGCATTTTTATTCAATGTAATTTATCGGAACAAGATTTAACGGATTCTAATTTTTCAGAATGTGAATTTCATGCCTGTAATTTGAGCATGGCCAATTTACATGGTGTTGCTCTAAGAAATATACAATTCAAAGATTGTAAATTATTGGGTGTTCACTTCGAGCATTGCAATGAATTTTTATTTGAAGTCGGTTTTGAAAACTGCCAATTGGATTTATCCTCGTTTTACAAATTGGGTTTAAAGAAAACCATTTTCAGAAATTGCAGTTTGCATGAAGTAGACTTTACCTTATGCGATTTGAGCCAAGCGGTATTTGATGAATGCAGCTTGATGGGCGCAACATTCGACAACACGAAATTAGAGGCCTGCGATTTTAGGACCGCAGTGCACTATGCAATAAATCCCGAGATTAACAAAATCAAAAAAGCGAAATTCTCGGTTCAAGGATTACCTGGTTTATTGTACCAATACGGCATAGAAGTGGAATAATTTCCATAGTCTAAAATCCGCTAACAGCTGTTGTTGAATATTCAATTTAAAGTTAATAAACGAAATCTATAAATATTCCGGAGGCCAACTCAACTCAGCCCTCTTGCTGTTGTTCCACTATTTTAATGCAGAGCGCCATTTCAAAAGCTTCAAATTACAAGCAAATTGCTGCCCCATTTTATTTTACAAAAAATGATTATCTTTGAACCTTTAATATGGAAAACTCGCA
>JAOASJ010000089.1:12236-31582 GCA_030158725.1 Bacteroidia bacterium | reverse complement strand
CATTTTATTTTACAAAAAATGATTATCTTTGAACCTTTAATATGGAAAACTCGCAATCATTACAACTCGTAGAACTAAACGATCTTCACATTTCACTTGGTGGCAAAATGGTGCCATTTGCTGGCTTTAACATGCCAGTTCAGTACAGCAATTTAATTCAAGAGCATTTGGCTGTGCGTAACAATGTTGGTGTATTTGATGTGTCTCACATGGGTGAGTTCCTTTTAAAAGGCGAAAAAGCATTGGATTTAATTCAATTGGTAACCAGCAACGATGCATCAAAATTAAGCGATGGCAAAGTTCAATATTCTTGCTTACCGAATAACACCGGTGGTATAGTTGACGATTTATTGGTATACCGCCACACGGCTACTGAATACTATTTGGTAGTTAATGCATCTAACATTAAAAAAGATTGGGATTGGATTGCATCTCACAACACCTTTGGTGTACAAATGGAAAACTTAAGTGACAACATGAGTTTGTTTGCTGTTCAAGGTCCAAACGCAATTAAAGTAATTCAAAAATTAACAGAAGTTGACTTAGGTCCAATGGAATATTACACTTTCAAAACTGGCACTGTTGCAGGATGCGAGCATGTAATCATTTCAAACACTGGTTACACTGGAGCTGGTGGATTTGAGTTGTATGTAAACAATAAAGATGCCCGTAAATTATGGGATGCAGTATTTGAAGCTGGTAAAGAATTTGACATTACCCCATGTGGATTGGGTTGCAGAGATACCTTAAGATTAGAAAAAGGTTTTTGCTTATACGGAAACGACATCAACGACAGCACCTCACCTATTGAAGCTGGTTTGGGTTGGATTACTAAATTCACTAAAGATTTCGTGAACAGCGCTTACCACAAATCATTAAAAGAAAATGGTGTTTCTAAAAAATTGGTTGGTTTTGAAATGATAGACCGTGGTATTCCTCGTCAACATTATAACATTAAAAACGCAGAAGGTGTGGTTATAGGCGAAGTGACTTCAGGAACACAATCACCAAGCTTAAACAAAGCAATTGGATTGGGTTATGTTGAAACAGCATACAGCCAAGCAGGAACAGAAATATTTATTGAAGTCCGCGACAAAGCCATCAAAGCGGTGGTTTGCAAAATCCCATTTTTATAAACCAAACAAAACCCTATGTATAAATCCATCTTTTTAAGCTTGATGTTAGCTGTAAGTTCATTAAGTTTATCAGCTGTAACGAAATTTGACGAACCAGTAACTAAAAATGGTTTGTACAAAAAAATGATACATTTAAATCCGCTTGCACTTACCATCGGTGGATTTGAAATGGGATATGAAAGGGTTACAACTAAAAAGGAATCATTTTACATCAACGCCGGCTATTACTTAAGTTCAGAAGCAGGTGCATTGGATTTGAAAGATGAATATTCAAACATGAATGGATTTCGTTTAGAAGTCCAATACCGTTTTTACAGAAAGCCTAACAACTATATACGCAACGTGTATTTAGCTCCATTTGCGAATTTCAAAACAGTATCAGCCGACTACAATCGATACATCTACAATTCTTCACCACCATATGGTTCTACTACTGTAACTGAAAACCGCAGTGCAACAACTGTATCATTTGGTTACATGTTGGGTATGCGTAGATCAGTATTTGAAAATATCTATATGGACTTGGGCATCGGCGGTGGAATTTTCCTTCCTGTTTCTGGTGACAACCATAAAGACTTAAACATTGGATTGTTCAGCCCTTATCAAAAAGGCGTGCAATTCAAAGCATCTTTTGGTTTCAGTATAGCATTGTAAATTCAGTTGTCTTAAACCCATTATGTCTAAGACAAAATACAGTGTTCTAATTCTCTTTCTAAGTCTACTTAGCTCTTGTTTTGAAGCAGTTGAAGAGATTACTTATACAACTGAAAAAGCAGGTAAATACAGTTTGACCATCAATTGCAGTCAAAGTAGGGATAAGATAAGCGCCATGATGAAGTTGGATACCTTCATGGGGCGTAAGATTCCAAAACTATATGAAATAGACAGCCATTTAGCAGTAGCTGCAAATGCACTAAGGAACAGCGCTGGCATTCACAATGTATATTATACATTTGATGAGCGACAATACATCGGTATTATCAAATTTGATTTTGATTCTACTACTGCATTAAACAAAGCAGTACACAATGCACTTGAAACCAGCAGTGATAAAATCAAGTTTCCTTTTACCCAAATATTCTCTAAAAACAATTTAGAGTTTCAACGCATCAATACCCCAGGTGACAGCTTAATTAAAGTTGCCTCTAAGCATAACTTAGGTGTTTTTAACAACGCCAAAGTAACTTGCATTTACCGCTTCAAACAAGAGGTGGTATCTTCAAACAACAGTTTATCAAAAATTGCTCAAAACAAAAAAGCAGTTATGATTCAGTATAAGTTAACTGAACTCATAAAAAACCCCAACCTTTTTAAAACATCGATTATTCTAAAATGAAATTAATTTATACCTTAATTTTTCTAGCCGTATCAGCTATTGCCAATGCTCAAAATGCATATGATTATGTGCCTGCTTCGGCTCAAATTGTATTTAGCATGAACCTTGAACAGCTCAACAAAAAGAGCGGAGACATTAATTATTTAAAGTATTTAAAACCTTTGCTTAAGTCACAAGGCTATGGATACTACAATTCATACGACAGCGAAGGCTACTGCGAATTAATTAATATTAACGATGTTTTGTTCAACACATCTACGTATGGTATTAATGCCTCAGCCAATGTAATCATGTATAGAATATCTGTTAACAAAACCAGTGGAAGTGTTTTTGTTTTCACTCTAAAGCATCCAGAAAAATTCGAGTCTCAGTTAATGGCCAATTGCGAAAACAAAAAGTCTATACAAAAGAAGAGTACTGTTAATGGCATTTTCTATTTAAGTGACAACACCTCTGTTGCAATCAATGGAAATATCGCAGTGGTTTTTAACAAGGACTACAACTATTACGAATCGATTAACAGTGTAGAAACAAATGAATTTGATTCTACGTATAAAGTGGACAAACGAAATGACAATTACCGTGTAGACAGCTTGTATTTTGAAAAGTTAAACTCAGGCAAAATTAGCAATTACAGAGAAAGTACCGAAGATGCTATGAACATGTCGGATACAATGATAATCTATGAAGCAAATAAAAGAAATGAAGAAAAGCTAAAGGCTATTTTAGAAAACAAATACAAAGACTTGCTTTATATGGTAGAAAGTTTTGTCCAAGTTCAAGCTGATGGTATTTACAAAAACAGAAATTTCAGCAAAATGCTTTCACAATACAATGATGCAAGTATCTTTATTAATACCAGCAGCATGCTTTATCAATCCAACTTTGGAATGAGCAGTTTGTTATGGGGCAGTAGCATGTTCAATGAAAAAGAAACGATAACCAATCAAAACCTTTTGAGTTCAGGCATCAATTCATTCTATTCGATTAACTTTCTTTATGGAGCAGCCTCAATAAAATTCCAAAGCTCTTACAACGACAAAGCATTCTCTTATATTAAATCTATATTTGATGTAAAACAGAACAAAAAACTTCTAAAATACATCGATGGTAAAAACCTTTTGGGTTACATGTCTATTGCGATTAACAACAAAGAAATGGGCAGATTTTATGGCGATATGTATTCTGAAATTCTAAACAATTTGCCACAAGTATCTAAAGACAATTATTTAGCAAACATCGCTCCTGCCATGGAGTTAATTTATGCATTTATTGATAAAGAGATGCTTTACAACACCATTGATGGCAGAGCAATCATCGCATGCACAGGCTTTGAAAACATGAAAGTTAGCTACAAAACGTATAAGTACGACGACGATTTTAACCGCCAAGAAATAACTGAAGAACGTTTAGAAAAACAAGCAAAAATGTTGGCCGTGATGTCTATTGGCAATCATGAAAATGCAAAAAAACTATTTGATATTATCAGTAAGTTCAATGTATTCACCAAACTAAGAGACAATGTTATTACGCTTAAAGCCATGCGTGACATGCCATTTAATTTATACATGGTTTTGAAAGAAGATGCATTTATAATAACCAATGATGCCAATATTGCTTTGAATGAAACCAAGTTTGACAACATTAACGATAAAGATAAAAGCAATATCATGTCTCACAACATGGCGATGAATATAAAAATTCAAGATGTAATGAGTCAGATGAAAGACTTCTATCCTAATGGAGAAGATGGTGGCATGTTTAAATTTATGGAAAGCTATGGCATGTTTGAAATGGTAGATGACAAACCAAGCGATAACATGTATGGTGCAAGCGCTATTTTACGCTTAAAAGACGGTTCTGAAAATGCATTGTATTATATTTTAAAAACAATGACTTCTATTCGATAATATGCGCTTAAAAAAAGCCATACTAATTGTATTAAGTCTTTGCTTACTTATTGGTATTGCTTTATGGTCTTACCGCTATTATCTATTAAACAAAACCTCTCATTTAGCTGATTGCATTCCTGCTGAGGCTAAAACCATAGTTTATTTCAATACCAGAGTTATATACCAAAACCTACCCAAGACGGGCAAGGGAGATATGGCTTGGTTGAAAAACAATCCTTACTTTAAAACGATTAAAAATCCATTAAGTACGGGTATAGATTTTACTTCTGATGCTGCTTATATAGAATTGGAAAACACCCGCTATGTTTTGGTCTTAATCAGCGACCTTGAGAATTTCGAAAACACAATCCAAGAGCTTGGTCCGAATATTTTCTCGACAATTAATAAAGGGAAAACTTATTCAAGCGTTCTAAGCATTAAAGATTCATTCCAATTGGTTTGGAACGAGAAAGCCTTGGCATTTGTTCCTAAACAATATGCCAATAAAGACTTGGATAAAATATTCAAGACAGATTTTAATTTCGCTAAAACAAAAGAATTCTCTTTAGTGAAAAATGACAGTGCTTATTTTTGGTTTTACACCAAAAAATCAAGATTTGAACCGATAAAAGATAAAACTATAAAAGGCATAGGTAGTTTTAAAAACGGACTAGAAATTTTCGCCACAGAAAACATTCAAGCAGTAATTAAAAAAGACATTCCTTTAATAAAATCTGACTCAAATTATTCTGTATTCTCGGCAGACAGAAACGAAACCTATATCAATAAATATTTAAAAGAAATCAGTATTTTGTTATTAGGTGCTGCAGATGATAACATAATGATGGTCAACTTTGACCGTGCTGATAAAACATTGTTAATTGGTGGCAACAAACGCGTTGAAAAAAAATCCATCAGCTATGCATACGATGAGAATTTTAATAAAACCCAAGTTATAAAAACCAGCTACGACACCATTCGTTTGGCGACACTGAGTTACAAGTATTCAGACCAATCCAACACGTTTTACATTAGAAATACCAGCGATTCAATTAATAGCCCAAACACTCCACGTGAATACAGTGCCTATTTAAACTTTAACCAAGCTGCACTTAAAGGATATTTCCCCACAGATCTTCAATTCCAAGTTCTGTACATCCATTCAAATACTAGCAGGCACGTAGACTACTATTTTAAAATAAGTAGCAGCAATTGGAAAACAATTTTGAAATCAAAACTGTTTTAATGTCTAAAATAATGCAATCATCATAAAATTGATTGATATCATTATTACACTTTTATCCCCACGAATCGTCAATAAAGAGTATTTTTGCATCAAAACAATTAGGCAGTGTCAGAGACAACTAAACGCGAACAACATGTAGTCATTAAATTTGCTGGAGACAGCGGAGATGGTGTTCAATTAACGGGAACACAATTTGCCGAAACCAGTGCTTTATTCGGAAATGACATTGCAACCTTTCCAGATTTTCCAGCAGAAATTCGCGCACCTATAGGCACTCTGCCAGGTGTTAGTGGATTCCAACTTCATATAGGCGACAACGAAATCCTTACCCCTGGAGATACTTATGATGTTTTGGTCGCTTTAAATGCAGCTGCTTTAAAAGTTAATTTAAAGTTCCTAAAACCAAATGGAATTATCATTGCCAACAACGATGGTTTTGACGACAAGAACTTGCGCTTAGCAAAGATTGACGAAAACGACAATCCCTTGCACAATGGCAGTTTAGATGCCTATCAAGTTTTTACTGCAGATATAACCAAGTTAACAAAATTAGCGGTTGCTGAATTTGGACTTGGAAACAAAGAAGCCGAACGCTGCAAAAACATGTATGTGTTGGGTTTGGTGTATTGGTTGTTCGACCGCAACTTGCAGCATAGCATAGACTTTATTGAAAAGCAATTTTCAAAAAAAGAACTTGTTGCAAAATCAAATATTAAAGCTTTGCAAGCAGGCTATCATTTTGGAGAAACCTCCGAGATGTTTGGCAACAGATTTGAAATTGCAGCAGCAGTTTATAAAAAAGGCACCTATAGAAGCATTAATGGCAACCAAGCCACCGCTTTAGGTTTACTAGGTGCTTCAGTCAAATCTGGGATTCCAATTTTTTTGGGCACCTACCCTATTACACCAGCTTCTGATATTTTACATGAGCTATCAAAACACAAAGGATTTGATTTAATTAGTTTTCAAGCAGAAGACGAGATTGCAGGAATATGTTCAGCAATAGGTGCTTCTTATGGAGGACGATTGGGTGTCACTACCAGTTCTGGTCCCGGCATAGCACTTAAAACAGAAGCCATTGGTTTGGCCACCATGCTAGAATTGCCTTTGGTGATTTGCAATATTCAAAGAGGCGGCCCATCAACTGGCTTACCAACAAAAACAGAGCAATCAGATTTGTTGCAAGCATTATACGGCAGAAATGGAGAATGTCCTTTGGTGGTCATAGCAGCTTCAACACCGGCAGATTGTTATGAAATGTCATATATGGCAGTTAAAATAGCCTTAGAACACACCGTACCCGTTATGTTCTTAAGCGATGGATATTTGGCCAATGGCGCTCAACCTTGGATGATTAAGACCTTGGATGAAATGCCTGAAATAAGTTCACATTTTATTCGTCAAGCCAACGACAGCAAAGAATACCAACCCTATGCACGCAACGCTGATTTATCGCGCGAACACGCCGTACCTGGAACGCCTGGCATGGAGCATAGAATTGGTGGTTTGGAAAAAGAAAACATAACAGGTAATATTAGTTACGATGCGGCCAACCATGAATTAATGGTAAAACTGCGCGCTCAAAAAGTATTAAATGTAGCAGACACTTTACCATTGCAAACTTTTGAGCATGGGAATAAAGATTCTAAAGCACTTATTATTGGCTGGGGATCAACATTTGGAAGTATTTCAACTGCTGTAAAAGAATTGAGAGAAGAAGGCTTAGACATTGCCCATATTCATTTGAAATACATCAACCCTTTGCCATCAAATCTTGGGGAAATGCTTCAAAATTTTGACAAAGTATTTGTAGCAGAATTAAACAACGGACAATTGATTCGTTTGATCAGAGATAAATTTTTAAAGGATGCTCAAGGCATTAACAAAATCCAAGGACAGCCTTTTCAAATCACGGAAATTAAGGACATCATTAAACACAATCTTCAATAATGGAAACCGCACATAAAACAATATTTACTTCAAAAGATCTAGAGACTGATCAAGAAGTGAGATGGTGCCCAGGTTGCGGTGATTATGCCATTTTGAATAGTTTAAAAAAGGTATTGCCTGAACTCGACCATTCGAAAGAAGATTTTGTATTTGTATCTGGTATTGGTTGTTCTTCCCGCCTTCCATATTACATGGATACTTATGGCATGCATTCCATTCACGGCCGCGCAACAGCTATTGCTTTGGGATTGAAAACCAGCAGACCAGAATTAAGTGTTTGGGTAATTACAGGAGATGGTGATGCATTAAGCATTGGAGGTAACCACTTAATTCATACCCTAAGAAGAAATCCGAATTTAAATATACTGTTGTTCAACAACCAAATTTATGGTTTAACCAAAGGACAATATTCACCAACCAGTGAGATTGGGAAAATAACCAAATCGTCACCAATAGGCACAGTTGACAGTCCTTTTAACCCCATCGCTTTGGCCTTGGGTTCTAATGGAACTTTTGTTGCTAGGACATTAGACCGCGATCCAAAACACCAACAAGAAATTTACAAACGCGCTTACCACCATAGTGGTTGTTCATTGGTTGAAGTCTATCAAAATTGCAATGTGTTCAATGATGGCGCATTTGAAATAATGACAGAAAAAGACAGCAAGCCTTTTACAACAATTTTTGTAGAGCATGGTAAGCCATTGGTTTTCGCAAACGGAACAAAAGGTATCGTATTGGAAGGATTAAAAGCAAAAGTCGTTGACATAATCAATGGCAATACCGAAGGACTATGGATACACGATGAATCAGATTCAATGAAAGCCTATATCCTTTCTCGATTTTTTGACAACGATGAATTGCCTCGACCATTTGGAGTCTTGTACGCAGATGCAAGCAAACCAAGTTTGGATGGATTAATCCAAGCCCAGTTAAAAGAGAAACGTATTGATAACAAGACCCTTGCATTTAATGATTTGTTAAAATCAAAAAACAGTTGGGAAGTGCAGTAGTTGCTTCCATACTTTTCTATCGATTTGGTTTCCCTTTCTGAATGATTTAGTGTTAATTTGCGTCAACAAACGTTGATATGAAATTAATCTTTACTTTACTTACAATTGCTTTTAGCACCATCAGTCTTTATGCAGGTGATACCACAAAAGTAACTTCTCACAACAAGGTGGTTATAAAAACCAATCCAAGTGTTGGAGTTACCGAATATCCTGCAAAAGTTAATTTTCCAGCTGATTCTGTTTCTTACCGCAAGGTTTATATGTATTTAGAATTCGGCTGTGCCCCGGGTTTAAGATGTGGTGAGTGGGATTATGGCAACCATGTGTATGCAGTAAAAAATGGCGTTCGTTACGAATTGGCCCGCTTCATTACCCCTTATGGTTTTTATTGGAACAGTTCTCAAAACTGGAAACATGGTTGGTATTATGATTTAACTGACTTCTCAACTTTATTGCACGATTCATTAGAAATCATTTATCAGCATTCAGGCTATGAAGGCAATACCGACAGAGGTTGGACAGTAACAATGGATTACTATATGGTGCAAGGAGAAGCAGCAAGAATCCCAATGGGTCTTGTAAACATGCACAGAGTAAATGCACCTTATGGAAATGACAACAATCCATTTTCAAGTGTAGTAAAGCCCGTTTCATTTGTTATGCCAAAAGGCGCTGATGCAGTAGATTTTAAAATCATTCAAACAGGTCATGGAATGGATAAGCAAGAAAACTGTTCAGAGTTTTGTTCTAAAAAACGCACAGTAAGTATAGATGCAACAACAGTTTCTGAAAAAAATGTATGGAGAGAAGATTGCGGATTGAACTCTTTGTTCCCTCAAGCAGGCACTTGGATATACGACAGAGCAAATTGGTGTCCAGGAGCTCCAGTAACTGCTGATGATATTTATTTAAACTTAAATGACACCAATACCCATACCTTTAGTTTAAATATGGAAGCGTACTCCAACACAGCTGGAGGAAATGCCAATTATGACTTAACAACTTATGCTTTGTTTTTCAAAGACAACAGAAAACAATTTGATGCAGCAATTGAAGACATTATTTCACCTTCAATCCATTTTGATTATTTGCGTTTAAATCCTACTTGTGGTGCGCCAATTATTAGTGTTCGCAATATGGGAAAAGACACCATTACACGTTTGGAATTCGAATATGGAAAATTGGGGGGTGCCTTGCAAAAAATCTGGGTTCCTTGCAACATTGCTCCATTTACCAACCAAAGGGTAACGCTTGAAGCAGTATACAATTGGAGTGGTGCTGGAAATAATTTCGTAGCACGTATTACCAAGGTTAACGACCAAGTAGATCAATACCTAGCCGACAACACCATGTATTCGAAAATCACCAACAGCGTGGTGTTCCCTACGAAAATTATTATTGTTTTAAAAACCAATAACGCCCCAAGCGAAAACTATTACACCTTAAAAGATGCGAAAGGAAATGTGATTAGAAATAAAAACAATTTTGCAGCAAACACCATTTACAGAGATACGGTTTATCTTGACAACAATGTTTGTTATACCTTTGAAATGATGGATGATGGACCAGCACCAAGCACCAATCCATTAAACAAAGATGGACTTGATTGGTGGGCTAATACTGCTGATGGAACTGGTTATATCCAAATTAGAAATGGAAACAACAACAGTATGTTAAAGAATTTTGGCGCTGACTTCGGCACCAAGCAAATGATTAATTTCCAAACCACTTACAATATGGGAATTGAGAACAACACGCCTCAAACTATTGGTTTGGACATTATGCCTAACCCCGCTTTAAAAGGAGCTGAAACGACATTCAACATCGATGTTGTAAAATCTGAGACATATACCTTAACAGTGTTTGACCAAACAGGACGTGCTGTTCAAACATTCACAGGCAAATCATTAAATGCACAATTTTATTTGAAAGGACTTGCTTCAGGTATCTACACTGCAACCCTTCAACAAGGTACAGAATTCAGCAGCAAAAAATTTGTAGTAGAATAAGCAAACTAAAATATTTTTTAAAAAGGATGTCTAGTGACATCCTTTTTTTTTGAGTCAAGTATTTAAATTTCTGCATTTTATTTAAACTTTTTTTAACTAGCTTTGTTTAAGTTACGATGGACATTTTAATCAATATAATAATAGTATTAATAGGATTTAGCTTCATGGAAGCAACTGCTTGGTTTACGCACAAATACATCATGCATGGATTTATGTGGCGTTGGCATAAAAGTCACCACGAACCAAGAATAGGTAGATTTGAAAAGAATGATTTGTTTGGTGTTGTATTCGCTTTCATTTCTGCAGGTCTAATAATTTTTGGTTCACTAAATTTCCCAATGGATTGGCGATTTTATTTAGGAATAGGTGTACTATTATATGGTGTGGCTTATTTCTTGGTTCATGATGTATTTGTGCATCAAAGATTTCCATGGTTAAAAAACACGAACAGTGTTTATTTTAAAGCCATGCGTTTTGCCCACAAAATACACCATAAAGTAAATGAAAAAGATGGCGCAGAAGCTTTCGGTTTTTTGTTCGTTAGCAAAAAATATTTAGACAAATACCGTCAGAAAAAATAAGATGCGTAAAAAAGTAATAGTAATAGGCAGTGGGTTTGCAGGTTTGAGCGCAGCATCAAACTTAGCAAAAGAAGGTTTTGATGTAACCGTATTAGAAAAAAACGATCAAACTGGAGGCCGCGCACGCATTTGGAAAAAAGATGGTTTTACTTTCGATATGGGTCCAAGTTGGTATTGGATGCCAGAAGTATTTGAAGAGTTTTTTGAAAAGTTTGGCAAAAAAGTAAGCGACTACTATGAACTTAAAAGACTAGACCCTGCTTACAGAATATATTTTACTGGCAATCAAGAAATGGATGTGCCAGCGAATTTGGAAGAACTTAAAGCATTGTTTGAAAAAAGAGAACCAGGAAGCGCGGTGCGTTTACAAAAGTTCTTGGATGATGCAGGTTATAAATACGAAACCGCCATGGCAGAGTATGTTACCAGACTCTCACATTCTGTAGTAGAATTTATAGAACCCAAATTAATTTTAAAATCATTTCAACTGAGTTTATTTTCTAGCTTGAGAAGAGCGGTGCGTTTGCAGTTCTCTGACCCATTGTTGGTAAGCTTACTCGAATTCCCTGTTTTATTTTTAGGTTCTACCCCTGCCAATACACCAGCTCTATACAGCATGATGAACTATGCCGATTTGGTAAAAGGAACTTGGTTTCCCAAAGGCGGTATGGTTATGATTGCAAAAGCATTTACTGCATTGGCAGAAGAACTTGGGGTGAAAATATTGGTCAACCACGAAGTTGAACATATAGAAGTGCACAATGGCAAAGCAAGTGCTGTCCATACCAATCAAGGTGTATTCCATGCCGATATTGTAGTTTCTGGAGCAGATTACAACCACACAGAACAAAAACTTTTAAATAAGGAAGACAGAGTTTACTCTGAGAAATATTGGGACAAACGCACAATGTCCCCAAGCTCATTGTTGTATTATGTAGGATTGAATAAAAAAGTAAAAAACATCTTACACCACAACTTGTTTTTTGATGAAGATTTTGAGCAACATGCTATTGAAATTTACGACCAACCTAAGTGGCCTACTAAGCCTTTGTTTTATTTATCAGCAGCCAGCAAAACTGATGCTGATTGTGCGCCCGAAGGTTGCGAGAATTTATTTTTCTTAATCCCTTTGGCTCCAGGATTGGAAGACAATGAAGCTTTGAGGGAAAAGTATTTCAATATGATGTTGGACAGATTAGAAGCCAAATGTGGTGAAAACATAAGAGATCATATTGTAGTAAAACGTTCTTATGCCATGAAAGACTTTGAAGCCGATTACCATTCATTCAAAGGCAATGCTTACGGATTGGCAAACACCTTAATGCAAACTGCATTTTTAAAACCAAAAATGAGAAGCAAGAAGGTTAAAAATTTATTTTACACAGGGCAGCTAACGGTTCCAGGACCAGGGGTACCTCCAGCCATTATAAGTGGGCAAATTATTTCCAAAGAAATTGTTCGTCAGATAAAAAAGAAAATCCTGTAAAACAAAAACTTAACAAAATGGTTAATACTATCTGACGTATGTTTGAATTATTTGAAAAAACTTCCGCCGTTTGCAGCAAAGCAACAACCAATATCTATAGCACTTCCTTTTCTTTAGGGATTAGAATGATTGCAAAAGATTACCGTTGGGCTATCTATGGTATTTACGGTTTTGTGCGCTTAGCCGATGAAATTGTTGACACCTTCGACCGCAGTGATAAAGCAGAATTGCTTGAGAAATTCAAAGTGGATACTTACGAAGCCATAGAAAAAGGCATTAGCTTAAATCCAATCTTGTACACTTTCCAAAAGGTTGCCAATCAATATAAAATTGGCAAAGATTTAATCGAACCTTTCTTTGAAAGTATGGAAGCTGATTTGCACAAAAAAGAATACAACAAACAATCATACAACGAATACATTTATGGAAGCGCTGAAGTGGTTGGCTTAATGTGTTTAAAAGTGTTTTGTGATGGAGACGAAAACCAATGCAATAGCTTGAAAGCTCCTGCTAGAGCCTTAGGTGCTGCCTTCCAAAAAGTAAACTTCTTAAGAGACATCAAAAGTGATGTGGAAGATAGAGGTCGTATCTATTTCCCTACGCTTGATTTAAGACAGTTTGATGAGCTAACAAAAGCTGAAATCATAGAAGATGTAAAACAAGATTTCAGAGAAGCATATGAAGGCATTAAACGCTTGCCTATGAGTTGCCGCTTTGGTGTCTACACTAGCTACCGTTACTATTTAAGATTGTTAGAAAAAATAGAACGTGTGAATGCAAAAGAAATTTTAGAAAATAGAATTCGTGTGGCAAATGCCGAAAAAATGGCGGTGCTTGCAAAATCATTTTTCAGGTTCAAATTCAATGCGCTTTAGTCTCTTATTTTTAAGTTTATTCCTTCTCAGTTCTACCTCTGTAGATGAGCTTAACACTGCGCGTATATATTTTCAAAATGGCAGAAACGACAAGTCTGCTGCAGAAAAGCTACAAACCCTTACCGCTGGCAAAGAGTCTGCTATTTTAAAAGCCTATAACGGGGCGGCTGTAGCTATTTTGGCCAAACACTCAAGCAATCCATATAAAAAACTTGAATACCTTAAAAAAGGTTTAAGCATTATTAACAACGCAGTTCTGCAAGATGCTGCTGATTTAGAAATTCGCTTTGTACGGTTTGCTGTAGAAGAGAACATTCCAAATTTTGTTTCATTTACTAGCCATCTAGAATCAGACACAAAAATGCTGATCAAAAATTTGAATTCAAGCCACAGCAATTACAAAATGATAAAAGCCTATTTATTAAAATCGGCTAAAATCAGTGAGGCTGATAAAAAGAAAATTCAATAATTATTCCCAAGGGTGATCGTCCTCGGTGATATTCGCTCCAGTATCCGAATTATTTAACCAATCATCATCTCCAGTAGCTGCTGTATCATTGTTTTGCAATTGGTTTAAACCAAGCTTATACATATCTACTTTTGACACGCTGTCTTCACCATCATTGGTGTTAATTTTACTAGAGAAAGTAACAGTTTGAGGACCGCTATCTTCTATACCATTGTATGGATTATCATCCCAATTTTCGAATTTAGCAAGGTGAGGAATGTAACGAACTTTAGCTTCACCGGTAGGACCATTTCTATGCTTAGCAATAATTACTTCACCCATGTTAAGTTCAGTTTCAAAACCAGCATCATTTAATTTGTAATAATCAGGACGCCAGATAAAACCAACCATATCCGCGTCTTGCTCAATACTACCAGATTCACGCAAGTCACTTAGTTGAGGCTTCTTATCACCACCACGTTTTTCAACGTCACGACTCAACTGAGCAAGTGCAATGATTGGGATATTAAGTTCTTTCGCTAAACCTTTTAAGGAACGAGAGATGTAACCAATTTCTTGTTCACGGTTTCCGTTTTTATTTGATGAATCATCGCCACGCATTAACTGAAGATAGTCGATAACAATCAATTCAATATTGTGCTTACTGTGCAATCTTCTGCACTTTGCTTTTAGTTCAAATACAGGAAGCGAAGGGGTATCGTCGATAAAGATTTTTGCTTTAGAAAGCTTTTGAATTTTCGAGTGCAATTGCGCCCATTCGTGCTCTTCAAGTTGACCCTTCTTTAATTTTTCAGAAGACAAACCACTTTCAGAAGCAATTAACCTGGTAACCAATTGTGTTGCGCTCATCTCTAAAGAGAAAATGGCAACTGGCTTTTGGAAATCAACGGCAGCATTGCGCAACATGGTAAGCGCCAAAGCTGTTTTACCCATACCTGGTCTAGCCGCTAAGATAACCAAATCCGATTTTTGCCAACCAGCGGTAATGTGGTCAAGGGTTTGAATACCACTTGGCACACCGGTAAGACCATCTTTCTTTGCAACGTTGGCTTCAATAAGTCCGATCGCTTCGTTGATGATGTTTGAAATTTCTTTGTAAGAACGTTTCATTCCATCATTTTTCACTTCATATAAATCTTTTTCTGTTGCGTCTAAAAGTTTGAACGCATCAGAAGCATCATCGTAAGCATCGGTAATTGTCTGTCCAGAAATACGAATTAGTTCGCGTTGAATGAATTTCTGAATAACGATGTGGGCGTGGTATTGCAAATTGGCAGCTGAGGAAACTTTACTGGTCAATTTGGCAATAAAATATGGTCCACCTACAACATCTAAATATCCTTTAACTTTTAATTTTTCAGTAACGGTTAGAATGTCTACGGGTTGGTTTTCATTGTACAAATCCAACATGCATTCGTATACATATTGGTGGTTGTCTACATAGAAGTGTTTGGCTTGCAAAGTTTCCATTGCATCCTTAAGCGCTTCCTTCTCTAACATCACCGCCCCAAGAATAGCTTCTTCGAAGTCTATGGCCTGAGGAGGCATTTTTCCACCCGCGTCTAATGAGGTAATATCTGGCCTTTTATTCTTTCTTAGTCCGGGTCTTTCTAACATGATGCGAAACTAATTTCTTTAAAGAGATTCTACAATTTAGTTTATACATTAAAAATGTGAACACAATGTTAATATTATCTAGAAAAATACAAATGAGAGAAAAAGCAGAAAGGAAAATAAATTACATTTGCCATGATGACCATTAAAGCGACGAATTGTCACAAAAGCAATTAAAATAAAATATGGCATTAAAATGGATATTGACTATCAATAACAAAAGCATACATAACGTAAAGCAATAAATTACAAATAATATTTTTTTCATAACTTTGTTTATATATCATTAAATGGAAGCAAAATTTTCACCCAGAGTAAAAGAAGTCATTCAATTTAGCCGCGAAGAAGCGATTAGATTAGGCCATGACTATATAGGAACCGAGCACCTTTTGCTCGGCATCATTCGCGAGGGTGAAGGCACTGCCCTTACCACGCTTAAAGCATTGGAAATTGATGTAATTCGATTAAAGAAAACCATCGAAGACACCATCAAAGGCACTGCTACTGGTGTAAGTAATTTGGGCAATATCCCATTGACCAAGCAAGCTGAAAAAGCTTTAAAAATTACCTATTTAGAAGCTAAGATTTTCAAAACTGAAACCATAGGAACTGAACACCTTTTGCTTTCAATATTAAGAGATGAAGACAATATTGCTTCACAAGTATTGGCGCAATACGGCATCAACTACGACTTCTTCAAACAAACACTAATGGACGGTGGCTCATCTATAAAACCGAAAGACAATCCTATGAATGCCTTCGAAGATGAGAACAACGATTCAGGTGAAGACAAAAAGATTGAAGAATTAAAAAAGAAAAATCCAAAATCAACCACACCGGTCTTGGATAATTTTGGACGCGATTTGACCAAACTTGGAGAAGAAGGAAAATTAGATCCAATAGTAGGACGTGAAAAAGAAATTGAACGCGTATCTCAAATCTTATCGAGAAGAAAGAAAAACAACCCAATTTTAATTGGTGAGCCAGGTGTTGGTAAAACAGCTATAGCAGAAGGTTTGGCTCTGCGTATTATTCAAAGAAAAGTATCAAGAGTATTGTTCAACAAACGTGTTGTAACACTCGACCTTGCTTCTTTGGTTGCTGGCACAAAATACCGTGGACAGTTTGAAGAGCGTATGAAAGCCATCATGACTGAATTAGAAAAAGCCAATGATGTAATCTTATTTATCGACGAAATCCACACCATAGTTGGTGCAGGTGGAGCAAGTGGTAGCCTTGATGCTAGCAATATGTTCAAACCAGCATTGGCGCGTGGGGAAGTGCAATGTATTGGAGCAACCACACTCGATGAATACAGACAGTATATTGAAAAAGATGGTGCTTTAGAAAGACGTTTTCAAATGGTAATGATTGAACCAGCTTCGCCAGAAGAGTCAATCGAAATCTTGCAAAACATCAAAGAAAAATACGAAGACCACCACCACGTTACCTATACACCAGAAGCAATTGAAGCTTGCGTGAAATTAAGTAACCGTTATATCACCGATAGAAATCTTCCTGACAAAGCCATCGATGTATTGGATGAGGTAGGCGCACGTGTGCACATTACCAACATCAATGTACCTGAAGAAATTGTTGACCTTGAAGGACAAATTGAAGCCATTAAATTGGAAAAGATTTCAGTGGTTAAGAGTCAAAACTACGAAGAGGCTGCTAGATTAAGGGACAAAGAAAAGAACTTAATTAAAATGTTGGATGCTGCTAAATTGAAGTGGGAAGAAGAAACTGGCAACAACCGTTTTATTGTTAATGAAGAAAACGTTGCTGAAGTTGTGGCAATGATGACTGGTATTCCAGTTAAGAGAATTGGACAAAACGAAGGTAAAAAACTATTGACCATGGAAGCGGACATCAAAAAACGCGTTATTGGTCAAGACAAAGCAATAGAAAAACTTTCTAAAGCAATACAACGTACAAGAGCTGGTTTAAAAGACCCGAACAAACCAATTGGTTCATTTATATTCTTAGGTCCAACAGGAGTTGGTAAAACTGAGTTGGCCAAAGCATTAAGTGAATACATGTTCGACAACAACGATGCATTGATTCGCATAGACATGAGTGAATTCATGGAGAAGTTTGCTGTTAGCCGCTTGGTTGGAGCGCCTCCAGGATATGTAGGATATGAAGAAGGTGGATTGTTAACTGAAAAAGTAAGACGCAAACCTTATGCGGTTGTGTTGTTCGATGAAGTTGAGAAAGCCCATCCTGATGTTTTCAATATCATGTTGCAGATTTTGGATGAAGGACATATTACCGACAGCTTAGGCAGAAAGGTAGATTTCAGAAATACTGTTATCATCATGACTTCTAACATTGGTTCTCGTCAGTTGAAAGACTTTGGAACTGGAATTGGTTTTACCACCAACAGCAAAATTAACAACCAAGAAGCCGAAAGCAAACAGGTTATTGAAAGTGCTTTGAAGAAATTCTTCTCACCTGAATTCCTAAACCGTGTTGACGATGTAATTGTGTTTAACAGTTTGGAAAAACCAGACATCATTAAAATTCTGGACATCCAAATTGCAACCATGTTAAAACGTATTGTTGATTTGGGTTACAATGTACAGTTGAGCGATGAAGCCAAAGAATTTATTGCAGACAAAGGATTTGATAGCAAGTTTGGCGCTAGACCATTACAAAGGGCTATGCAAAAATATTTAGAAGATCCATTGGCTGAAGAAATTTTAAAAGGTGAGATTGTTGAAGGAAGTACTGTTTTGGTAGAGTATGACAAAGAAAACGACATCTTAAAAGTTCAGACTGGCAACAACAAAAAAAGCAAAAAAATAAAAGGATAATTGTATTGAAGAACGCTTTGAAAATAAAATTCATATTAGTTCTTTTTGCAATTTTCATAGGCAATAAGGCAAGCTTTGCTCAAGTACCAAAGGAGCCAGACAGCAAGATTTTACAAGCTTTTGAGGCTTTAGATAAAATCAGCAGTTATGGCGACTATGCAGAATTTGATAGTTTATCAAAAGAGCAGGTTGAGCAAGGTTTGCAAGTTTGTCGAAACTTTCTTCTCCGTCCCCACGACAGCATCACCAAGTCAATATTGTTATACCACAAAGGCCGTTTGGAGTTTGTGAAAAAAAACTACGAAGTGGCTAAAACCGATTTGGAAAAATCTTTGGAATACGACATTTCAAATTATTTGGCACTTGAGAGATTGTGTGTTTTGTCATGGGGCCATTTAAAGAACTATTCAAAGCGTAGAATCTTTATCAATTCAAGTTTATATACATGGACTCAAAAATGCAAAATTGACAGCACTGAGGCTTTTAATTGGTACTATTTGGCCATGACTTATAATTTAGACCTGCAGTATTCCAATGCCAATGTCACAGGCAGTGTTTTACACTGTTTAGATAAATGTATTAAATTAGATTCTAATGTTGCGACCTACTATTTTGAATATGCACAATTGGCTGACAACAAAACCAGAATTTGGTATTTACAGAAAGCCCTTCAAAAAGAAGAAAATTGGTTGTACCGTTCACACATTGCGGCATACTATTCAGAAAACAAAATGGATGAAGCATTGCTTGAGTTCGTGAACCAAAGCATCAATTTGTATGAAGCAAAGTATCCAAATTACTATTTCTTTTTGGCCAATTTATACCAAGCAAAAGGCGATATACACAAACGACAAAACGATATGGGACTTTACAATATGTGCAGAGACAGGGTAAAGTATTACGATAGTCTTAATCAATAA
>JAOASJ010000089.1:0-12136 GCA_030158725.1 Bacteroidia bacterium | reverse complement strand
ACTTTACAATATGTGCAGAGACAGGGTAAAGTATTACGATAGTCTTAATCAATAACGAAGAATTATAAAAAGAATGACAATATCAAAGCGATAAATGTCAAAATAGCTACAATAGCACCAAAAGTATTTGCGATTTTTACAAAATCAATTTTATCTCTTTTTTTAAGGTTTTGTGTTTCAATTTCTATGCCTTTTAAATCTTCATAATTAGTGGATTCTTCTCTTTTAAAAACTTCTGGTGGGTCACCTATTTGCGAATTTGGTAAATTAAGTTTCGGTGCTTGGGTTTGTAAAAACAAAACATCTTTAGGTACTTTATTTAAATGGAAAAACAAACCTACTCCGTATAACAAAACCCAGGCAAGTAATAGCACTCCTATTATCTTAATTATTTGAGTGAACAGTAAAATTGAAATCCCCAATCGCAACAAAGAAAATAAGCACCCAATTATGATAAGAAAAAACGCTGCTATACTTTCATTCCAAGTAAAGCGTTCAGATGAGTCATGAATCGATTCTACTCTGATAACACTATCTCTTTGCACTCTTGGCTTGGGTTTTTCAAGTCCAGAAAAATTTAATTGATAATCATTTTTTAAATTATATAAGGTACCCTTCGAGGATTTCACAACTGACAAAACGGATTGACTCTTCAAAACAAGTGTATCATTGTCTCCCTTGTCAAAAGGCATTGATTTTTCGAAAACACCCGCCGGCAATGAGGGAAAATCTAATTCCCTTTTTATTTCAGTTTTCTCAATAGAAGAATAACTATATTGTACTGTCTTACAAGAATTGAGATTGGCCCAAATCAAAACAGTAATTAACCATTTGAAAATACGCATAAAAACTATTGATTAGGAGGCCCTGCAAGTGCAAATAAGGCAGCCAATCCTAAGAATAAAATAACATAGCCTAAAAAGCGAGATAACTTAGATTTATTTTCCTCTTCTTCATCTAAATCTTCCTCAGTATTCTCAGTCATTTCATTGGTGTGATCAAACATAGTATCTCCTTCAAAAGAGACTTGTTGTTCCGCTATTTCTTTTGTTGATCCCGCATCTTTTTCAACTTGCAGATCTTTGCTATTGGGTGAAACAGTGGCCGTATCTGGAGGCAAGTCCTTGTCATTTCTCAGGGCTCTAACCAACAATCGGATAAGAGAATACAAGGCCCATAAAATGAACCCGATGATGATGATTCCTATCAAAAAAAGGAACAATATATATTCAATCTCATTATCAGGTATAAAATCAAAAATATTGTATTGATACCTGCGGCGTTTATAGCGATCCTTCTTTTTCGATTTATGATTATACCTACTGCTGTCTTTTCCTATTTCTTGATTGCTTATTTGAACCTTCTGAGATTGCTTGTTTGGAGCAATGAAAAAACTGTTGTTTTCAACATGTGAAACACTTGAATCTGATTTTAAAATATTAGCGAATGCCTCTTTTACCAATGAGTCATTAAAATCCTTAGCAGCTTTGCGACTTATAGCTTTATTCTTCTTTGCCACCTGCACTGCAGGATACTCAAGACCCCTACCCAAACCTAGTTTCCACCCATTGCTGTATCTGCATTTTGTAACTGAGCATGAACTCAAGGTTATAATTACTAAGAGCCAAAGAAAATTGAAATTGTAAAGTTTATTCATATATGAAATTAAAAAAAGTTATTGAACAAAAAAGGTAAACCATGATAAGTCTAGGTCTAACGACCCATCAATTAAAATATAAGCAATGGCAACATAAATGCACACTATCCAAGTTCCAACAACTGCCAAAGCTGGAATAAAGCAAAAGATTATACCCAATAACAATGGGAGAAAAATAATTATCCATTCATTCGATGTAGATTCATATTCATCTTCTTCCATTTCTATAGCGCCCGTTAATTCAGTTTGCTTTTGAATATGGTTAACAAAATCACCCTTATCTATCCGTGGACCTCTCACACTCTTTTTTGATTTTAATACCGGAGAGTACATCGCTTGTGGATTCAGGATATTTTTCACCAAGACTTGCTTAAGTGAATCATTCGAACGTCTGTTTGCAAGTTTCTGAGACAACTTTACCGAATCAATGACATTTACAGAATCCGTTGATTGCTCAACTACTAAAGAATTCCCTTTTAATGGCTTTTGTTTCTGCACAGAAGGCTTTTGATCTTGCTTGGCTATAGAATTTAGGTTAAGGCCTAGATTCCAACCTCTGCTGTAACGGCATTTAGTAACCATACATGATGGCAAACTTGTAAGCAAGATTAAACAGATAAAAAGGGTCTTAAATTGATTGTTCATTTTTTACTTCTTTGATTGGTACAAATCAAAGAAATACAAAGCACTACAAATTATTAATTAACACCACTCCCAAAAATAAAAAATACAAAAAAGCAAAAAAGCAAGAACTTACCAGTTCTTGCTTTCAAATATTGTATTTATTAATTCTAATCTTAAAGTTATTTGCAAAAAACAATAAAAATAATTACCAGAATAATTACTTATTGCAAATAATTAATTGTTCGGATGACCGGCATTTATCCATTTTGTTACTGCAATAATATCGCAATCTGAAATTGGAGAGCTTCCTTGAGGCATTGCTGAATAACCTGATTGTTGCTTAATAGATCCCAAAAGACGGGTGTTGGTAACAGCTTTTACTACGCCGTTGTAATTACTCAAATCGTATGAACCGCCAGGATTGCTTGTTGAGTGACAACCCACACACCATTTATCCATTAACGGTTGTATTCTTGCCGCATATGTAAATGTAGAATCGCAGGTCCTGCAATTTGATGTATTTTCTGCACCAGCTTTGATCCATGCTTTAATGGTACTTTTCTCTACTTGGGTTAATTGAACAGAATTAGATGGGGGCATTTCTCCTGAGCTAATTTCAGTATAGCATTCACTTGACATTGGCTTACCCGCCTTAACACCTTTCATAATGCCTTCGTAATTTGAAAGATCTAAGTCCTCTTCTTTATCTACCGCATTGTGGCAACCCGATTGCGCACACTTACTTACAAAAATTGGAAGCACATCTTCCTGAAAGCAATAGCTCGGAACTTGTACATCGTATGAACATGATTGGTAAACAAGGGGCACAGTAGCCAGTAACAAAAGCAAGCTTATGCTGGCAAAACGAAATTTTAACATATTATTCTTTAAACAATAACGCAAATATCAAGCCAATTATTTAACCCGAAAATATACTTCTTAGAACAAATCATAAAGAAAACTTTTAGCACCAATCTTATCTAAATACTTTATGTTTGAACTTCAAAATCGCGAACAATGAACCATTGCAAAACCATCCTATTAATTTCACTGTTAAGTGCAAAATTTTGTTTGTTTGGCCAAACAGACAGCATACAATTTAGTGAAACCCCCATCGTTTTAAAAACACCCAATGGCGAAATCCACGGCCTTTTGTGCATACCTATCCAGCAAAACAAATCACTTAATAAAAATCAATTTAAAGTTGCCTTAATTATCGCAGGCTCTGGACCAACAGACCAAAACGGGAACAATCCTTCAATGGTCAACAATTCCCTAATGTACCTAGCCCATCAATTGGCCATTAATCAAATTGCGTCTGTGCGTTACGACAAAAGAGGAATAGCCAGCAGTGCTGCTGCAGGAAAAAAAGAAGAAGATCTGCGTTTTGACGACTATGTAAACGATGCCAAATTATGGGTTAATCTATTAAACGCAGACCAACGTTTTTCGAAAACCATTGTTATAGGGCACAGCGAAGGTTCTTTAATCGGTATGATGGCTTCAGATTCTGCCGACCAATTTATTTCTATTGCAGGTTCCGGAATTGCAGCAGATGCAATCATCAAAAAACAATTATCCGCTCAACCCAAAGCGGTGCAGGATCTTTGCTTTCCATTCATCGACTCACTCAAGGCTGGAAAATTTCTCAAAAATGTTGACCCATCATTATACGCTTTGTTCAGACCTAGCGTTCAAGGGTATATGATTTCCTGGTTTAAATACGACCCAGCTACAGAAATAAACAAACTAAATATCCCTATCCTATTATTACAAGGCGATAAAGACCTACAGGTTGGTGTTGAAAATGTGAAAACATTGGCCGCATATAGTAAAAATGCTAAAGTACTTATCATCCCGAAAATGAACCATGTTATGAAGATTATTGAAGGCGATGAAAAAGAAAATCTAGCAGCATACAGCAACCAAACACTGGAAATTTCTACATTTATGATCATTCGTATTACTACCTTTATTTTTTTTCAATAAACTCACCACTTTATAAAGCCTAAATCGCGCGCCAAGCCATAAACCAAATACGCATTTCCAAATGTGGTGTACCTGCCATCGTTAAACGATTTCATATCGTGCTCCAAATTCTGCATTGGTTTGTGAATGACATATTGCACCAAACTTGGGTTAAAATCTTTTGCATGCACAACATCCATACTTGTATTAAAATTTAAGTGCACTGAACCCAATTCTAATTCAGATTTATGAATAGGCTTTAGACTAAATTTATAAGTTTCATTGTTAGATATATTCCCCTCAAACACTCTATCCCCAATATCAAAAAACCCATACCAACAGCGCCCTAATGAAGCAAAATCTCCTTGCAACCCAAACCGTTTTATGGAGGCAGATTGAACCGTAATACCTTTAGACAAATTCGTTCCAAATCCTGTCGCAAGATTGCCAATAATCAAGATATAAAAGAATATTGTTTTCATTGCTTTTGTGTTTGAAGTTTAACTTTGATTTTTAAGCTTTATCAAAACAAATAATGCACTTTAAAACTTGGCAAAATATTGCTGATAAACATAAAATTCGCATTGTTATATAAGCTGTAATTTGTAACCCCTTTGGCCGCATATGTTAGGCTACCACTTTGACTATAACTCGCATTTGCAGTGGCATAAACCATGTCGTACCTCTTATTTATAGCCGTTTTCAAAAAGTAAACATTGGCCCCAATACCCAACATCCAATGCTTAGACAAAGTATAATTGGCTTCTGCCAAACCACCCAAACCATATACCAACCCTGAAGGCATTTTGTAAACATTACTGCTGTTGAACATATAATTCACGTCCTGGTTGTTGCTGTAATATGTTACATGATGGCTGCGCTCTATATAATCGCCAGCACTGAAATAATAAAATGGCAACTCTGCTCCAAACAAAAATCCAAATCGACCAGCCTTTAATCTCTTTGATACCGACAGGGAAAGCATCATTTGATTCTGATTCATTTTAACATAGTGTGAATTGGCAATCGGATTACCAGCAGCATTGCTTGTAAAACTTCCTGAATCTGTTGCCTGCATGGGCGCTACTCCAAAACGAGCTCCAATCAATAGCGACTTAACTTTAAAACGTGCATTCAATCCGTAAAAAATTGGTTTGTACGCAAACTGAACACTGTTAGCCGAAGTGGTTTGCCATTGGTCTTTATTGTAATGCATCAATTCCAGTCCAATAGGCGATTGTGACACTTCAATGCCGATGGAGCACTCATTGCGCGGCAGTAAAATACATCTTCGTTTTACTTTTAAACTGTCTTCAGCATGTGATGAAATAGCAAACAGTGCGCAGGCAAATAGCAATAATTTAGTTTTCATTTTAGTTACATTTTAATTCAAATATAAATAAATAAAATACATAAAAAAAGTCGACACCCTTAAGTGTCGACTTTTAAAATTATTTAATCATTGAATCCTAACGACTCAAATACATGCTTTTCTTGCTGTAGATTTCTCTGAATCCTGGATCTTTTGTATCTTTTACAAATAAGATAGATTCTCCAGTACTCTTCATTTCGGGACCAAGCTCTCTGTTTACATTCGGGAATTTATTGAAAGAGAACACCGGCAATTTAATCGCCAAACCTTCCAATTTGCGCTCAATCGTGAAGTCTTTTAATTTATGGGTTCCCAACATAATCTTAGTCGCTATATTGATGTAAGGAACTTGGTAAGCTTTACAGATAAACGGCACTGTTCTACTCGCACGTGGATTTGCTTCAATCACATACACTTTCTCATCTTTAATGGCAAACTGTATATTCAACAAACCTCTAATGTTCATAGCGAAGGCCAACTTCTTGCTGTACTCTTCCATTTTGTCCATTACATTTTGACTCAATGAGAATGGAGGCAATACCGCAGAACTATCACCTGAGTGAATACCAGCAGGCTCAATGTGTTCCATCATACCAATTACGTGGTAATCGTCACCATCGCAAATAACATCACACTCAGCTTCTTCTGCACGGTCTAAGAAATGGTCAATCAATACCCTATTGCCTGGCAAGTCGCCCAACAAACCAATCACCGCGTTTTCTAAATCTTCGTCGTTGATTACAATTTTCATCCCTTGACCACCCAATACATAACTCGGACGAACCAAGACTGGATAACCAACTTCATGTGCAATTTTCACAGCCTCTTCAGCTGTTTCTGTTACACCATATTTAGGATAAGGAATATCCAATTCTTTCAACAAGTCGCTGAACAAACCACGGTCTTCACTCATATCCATATCAGGGAATGAAGTTCCGATAATTTTGATGCCGCGCTCGTGTAATTTCTCTGCTAATTTCAAGGCTGTTTGGCCACCCAATTGAACGATCACTCCTACTGGTTTTTCCATTTCAATGATCTCCCAAATGTGTTCCCAATACACCGGCTCGAAATACAATTTATCCGCCATGTCGAAGTCGGTACTCACCGTCTCAGGATTGCAATTCACCATAATGGCCTCAAAGCCTGCTTCTTTAGCAGCCAACAATCCGTGTACACATGAGTAGTCAAATTCTATACCTTGACCAATGCGGTTAGGACCACTGCCCAATACCACAACTTTCTTCTTCTCACTTACTGCACTTTCATTCTCACCCTCGAAGCAAGAGTAAAAATAATTGGTTGGTGAAGGGAATTCAGCCGCACAAGTATCTACCATTTTATAGGTACGGGTAATGCCCATGCCTTTGCGTTTTGCATACACATCATCTTCTGTGCAATTTTTAATTAAGTAAGCAATTTGATAATCGCTGTATCCTTTGCGTTTGGCCGAACGCATTAAGTCCATTGGCAAGGTCTCTAAAGTAAAACGTCTAATTTGTTTTTCAGTATTTACCAAGTCAAGTATTTGCTCTAAGTACCAACGGTCAATGCGGGTTAATTTTTGAATGGTCGTTAATGGAACACCCAATTCAATGGCATCTTTTAAGTGGAACAAACGGTCCCAGCTTGGGTTCTCCAAACTGTGGGCTATCTCTTCCAAATTGCGAGAACCAGTTCCATCAGCACCTAAGCCGAATTTGCGAATTTCCAAAGATTGACAAGCTTTTTGCAAGGCTTCTTGGAAACTGCGTCCAATGGCCATTACCTCACCTACCGATTTCATTTGAAGACCCAATTGTTTATTGGCACCTTTAAATTTATCGAAGTTCCATCTAGGAATTTTTATAATCACATAGTCGATGGCTGGTTCGAAGTAAGCAGAGGTTGTTTTGGTTACAGGATTTTTCAATTCATCCAAGTTGTAACCAATGGCCAATTTCGCTGCTATTTTAGCAATTGGATAACCCGTTGCTTTTGATGCCAAGGCAGATGAACGTGATACACGTGGGTTAATCTCAATAGCGATAATTTCTTCGTCTTCAGGATTCACAGCAAATTGCACATTGCAACCACCTGCGAAATTTCCTATGCTGCTCATCATTAAGAAAGCCATGTTACGCATACGTTGGAAACAGGTGTCGCTCAAAGTCATTGCAGGCGCAATGGTTATACTGTCTCCGGTATGAACCCCCATTGGGTCAAGGTTCTCAATGGTACATATTACAGCAATATTGTTGTTGTTGTCGCGCAATACTTCAAGCTCGTATTCTTTCCATCCAAGAACCGCTTGCTCAACCAAAACTTCATGTGTTGGAGAGGCTTCTAGTCCAGCACGCAAAGCACCTTCTAATTCATCTTTTGTTTTAACAAATCCACCACCGTATCCACCTAAGGTGAAGGAAGGACGGATAACTAAGGGATAACCAATTTCTTGAGCAATTTCTTTGCCTTCAAGAAAAGAGTTGGCGGTTCTACTGGTAGCAACGCCCACACCGATATCTATCATAAGTTGACGGAACAACTCACGGTTTTCAGTTTTCTGAATGGCCGCTGTGTCCACACCAATGATGCGGGTTTTGTATTTTTCCCAGATGCCTAAATCCTCTGCCTCTATGCAAAGGTTTAACGCTGTTTGTCCACCCATGGTAGGCAATACCGCATCGATTTGTCTTTCTTGTAAAATCTTTTCTATTGACTCAACAGTCAGTGGCCATAAATACACATGGTCTGCTGTTACATTGTCGGTCATAATGGTAGCAGGATTGCTATTTATAAGCGACACTTCTATTCCTTCTTCGCGCAGGGAACGGGCAGCCTGACTACCTGAATAGTCGAATTCACAGGCCTGACCGATGATGATTGGTCCGCTGCCGATAATTAATACTGATTTGATGGAGGGGTCTTTGGGCATGATTAAAATTTGGCAAAAATAACTCTAATTTTCGGTAAAAAATAAGGTTGTGGAAAAGTAGAGCAATGATTATTTGGGCCCCATTTCCGGCTGTGCATTTTAGCCTGAAAGGTTTTCTGTAGCCGCTGCAATTCCGCGCCAATGGCTAACTGCCGACCGCCTTGCCGCAGAAGCAGCTTTGGCTCAGAAAACCTTCAGGGCTGCCATTCCCATCCGGGGTGCTTGCGTTGTTGCGAATTTATTTTCATTTACAAAGTTGCAATTAAAAACATAAGTTTAAATTTGCTTGTGTCTATGTTACAAACCTTAAAATTATCTTTCTTGTTTCTTGTTATTCAAACTTGCATGACTTCATGCAATAACAAAGCTAATGAAAACAATGAGAAACCCATTGCGGCAAAACAATTACAAGAAAAAGACATTGCAAAAGAAGTATTTCAAACACTTCAACAATTAGACACTTTGTCAATAAAAAGCTATCAAAAACATTTGCTTTCTTTCAATGACATACAAGTTTTAGTTGCCGACACCAGCTATAAAATAGGCAGCTATTACCGCAAGGATTTAAAGCGTGTAACAGAAACTGAATTCAACTCGATAACGGCTAATGATCTTCAAAACCTAAAATCATTAGGCAAACAATTACATATAGATTGGGCATGCATCAAATTCGTCAAATACCTTGCCAACCCTCAAGAAATAGAAGGCGGAACTGTCCTATTGCATGAAACCCATTTCAGCGACACAAACAACAAAAACTATTTTGTTAAAACCGCCGCACTCTTTGATGGCAAGGCTTATTATATTTTGAAGCTCGCAGAGGTAGAAGAAGTGAGGGAGAAATAGTTTTTTTTTAGTTTTGTGATATTGATTTTTATCTCTTAATTGCAATTACAAACTTTAAAACAAATCATTAATTCCAATCTAAATTGGCAGTTTTAATCAATTGGTTATTAAATTAAAAGACACATTAGAAAATAAGGATTGGTTAATTTCACTTCAACAAAACAATGACTAAAAAACATCTTTATTACATCTTGGCACTTGTAATTGTTGTTACCGCAATTCAATCATGCGCAACTTACTATTTCCGCTCAAATTACAATGATGTTAATAGTTTAATGTATGAAACGAAGAGTTTGATGACCAAACCATTTTTAAAAGCCCATCTTAAAAACGGAAGCATTTGTATCTTAAATGACAGTTGGCAAATTGACACGACCTTAAATGTTGTTAGTGGAAATGGAACCCAATATGATTACAATAGAAAACAAACATTTCAAGGCGCAATCAATATACCCATCGACAGTGTTGCCTTGTTTGAAACCAATGTCAAAATCCGCAACCCAGAAGCAGGCAGAATTACAGCCTTAAGCATACTGGCTGGACTTGATGTGGTTGTCGGAATAATTTGCATCACCAACCCCAAAGCTTGTTTCGGATCTTGCCCTACCTTTTACCTTAATGAAAATGACAATTTTCACTATTCAGATGCAGAAGGATTTTCTAATGCCATTGTTCCATCTATGGAGTATTATGACATCGATGCGATTAACCGTCCGAACATCAAGAACAATGGTTTTTCAATCACCATGAAAAACGAAGCTTTGGAAACCCATTGTGTTAATGATGTAAAAGTCCTTGCATATCCACTTGAAAAAGGTGAAAGGGTTTTTCAGTCTCCCAACAACGATTTCTATTTATGTCAAAACAATTATCCATTGTCATTAGCAAAAGCAAATGAAGGAGATATTACAACACTTTTAAAAAGCCCAGACAGACAAGAAAGATTTTCTTTGTCCGATGAAAACAACCTTAAAAGCAAAGAAGAAATTTACCTAAACTTTGAGGATGTCAATCATTCGAAGGATTTGGGTCTTGTCCTACATTTCCGTCAAACCATGATGACAACCTATTTATTTTACAGTGCTATGGGATATATGGGAAACAATGTGGGTGATTTTTTTGCCCGCTTAGAAACAGATGAAAAAATGAGAAATAAGTTTGATGCCACGACAAAAGATTTAGGTGGTATCGATTGTTATATTTGGAATGAAAAAACCAATGCATGGATGCTACAACCCAAAATAAACGAAACAGGCCCAATAGCTATTAACAAACAGTTTATTCCATTTCTAAACCCCCAAGCTGGTTTTAAGGTCAAGGTCAAACTTGTGCTGAACAAAGGATTGTGGCGCCTTGACTATGCTGCACTCACAAATATTAAAAAGCAAGTAAAGCCCATTGAACTTTCCCCAATTTCTATTTACAACAAAGGCAAATTAGACAACAAAGCCTTGGCGGAAATTAACGCACCGGACAAACACTTAATATCTATGCCCGGCAGCGAATACAAATTCAATTTCACCCTGCCAAACACAAACTCAGAATATGAATTTTTCCTATATTCAAAAGGATACTATTTAGAATGGATGCGAGAACATTGGATAAAGGACAAGAACTTACTTAAACTAAATCAAATGGTTTACCATCCTGAAAAATTCCTTAAGCAGGAAGCTAAGAATTATAAACAATACGAAAGTAAGATGGAACAAGAATTTTGGAATTCTAAAATCAACACTAAAACATTCTCATACGATGAAAACTAATATTACCCTTATTGGACTTTTATTTCTGTTTTTAGGCAGTTGTGCTTCCCCAAAATACTTACCAAGTGCGGCAAAAATTGATGTTAACCAATATGGTTCATACATTAAAATCAAGCGCAAAACCGACTCAAAAATCAACGGCGAATTTATTGCTATTGACAGCAATAGAATAGTCGTTCTGCAAGAAGAAACAAAAAAGTGTGTATCGGTTCCGATTAGTGACTTAAAACATTTCAAACTTATATATGCAAAACCTAAACACTACGGCTTATCTATTCCTACCACAATAGCTCTTCCTTTTATACATGGGCTCTATTCAATTGTTACGATTCCAATACACCTACTCGTTACAATTTCTGTAACTGCATCTGGAGAACGTGCATTTAGGTACAGCGACAAAAACATGAACTATGATATGCTAAAAATGTTTGCCCGCTATCCACAGGGCATTCCCCATAGCATTGCGCTAGATAGTATAAACTGAGCACTTACATTCAGACCGAATTAAGTTCTCGAATCTTTTAGCTTTTTCGCTGTTACATATCTAAATTGCGCATCCTAAAGTAAACACCCTTAAAAAAATGCAAAAACTAAACGAAAAAGAAATTGAAGAAAGAATGAAGGAAATTAATTCTACATGGATGATAGAAAATGATTTTATCAGCAAAGAATTCCTTTTTAAAGATTTTGTACAAGCTTTTGCTTTCATGACTGCAGTTGCCGCCATAGCAGAAAAACAACAGCACCACCCCAATTGGGAAAACGTGTACAACAAAGTTCATATTTCTTTAAGCACCCACGATGCCGGTGGATTAACTGAAAAAGATTTTCAATTGGCAAAAGAGATTGATAGGGTGATAAAGAAGCCAGTCCAAGATTAGTTATTCAATACACTAGATCATAAATAAAAACGCAAAGATCCGAGATTTGAAAAAACAGAACAATTCATTAAATTTGCATTATGACAGATTCAACATTAAATATCGAAATAA
>JAOASJ010000088.1 GCA_030158725.1 Bacteroidia bacterium | reverse complement strand
TTAATGTGAAGTAGATTTCTATTTTAATTTGTTGATTTCAATCAAAAGGTTTTCACCGTTTTTAATGTAAGCATCATCTTTGTCTGCTTTAGCCATTTCGATTACTTTTTCAGCAGATGCTTTTGCCGCTGCTTTGTCTTTTAATTTCAATTCAATTTTTGCTTTTAACAACATCACCCAGTATGCTTTTGGGTTTTGCTCTACCGCTTTGTTTACCCACTCCAAAGCCAATTTCATGTCTTTGTTGTTGTCGTAGTAATAAGAAGCTGCTTGGTAGTATGGTTTGTTGTCTTTGTTAATTGCTTTGTCAATTGAAGCCATAATGCTGGCGTCAATATCAGCTGTAACATTAAATGCTGCACGGGTGTTTTCCCAAGTCAATTCAATATTGCTGCTGCTCGCTGTGATGTCAGAAACATTCATGGTAAAGGTTTCAACTTTCTCAGTCACTTTGCTTGATTTAACTGCGAAACGAATCAATTCGTTTTCTGCACTGTAATTAGATACATCGCCACCTAATTTTAAGTCTTTGTACAACATAAATGTAAAGCTGTCTTTACCTGGTATGCTGTATAAAGCGTAAGTACCTGCTTTAACGGCTTTGCCTTCAACTTTAACGTCTTCACCAAAGGTAATTTTTGTTGAACCATTTGCGCCTGTTCTCCATACTTTGCCAAAAGGAACTACATCGCCAAATACAACCCTTCCGCGGGCGCTTGGACGTGAATATTCAATGGTGATTTCTGACAAGGCAAAACTTTGCTTCAAGGTTTGCAAAGGACTTGGTGCTGGGACTTTTACTGTTTGTGCTGTTGCGCCGAAAGCCATGGCTAGAGCCAATAAACTAAGGCTGATTTTTTTGATGGTTTGTTTCATAATGCTTGGATGTTCTAACAATTTTAGTTGCTATATGTTTTTTAAAATAATGTTTTTTGTCCGTCTAATTCGTCGATAACAATGCTGTCTGCTGGGTCTACGCTGCTCTCTTCTTTTACTGGTTCTTCCTGTACCCAGGCGCCTACTTTATCGCTCATTAGTTTGGCCGATTTAAAGGTGTCATAAGTGATTTTATTGCCTATGGCCTTCCAACCTTTTACTTCAATAAAGTCTGCCAATTTTAATATCTCTGTTTTCTTTTCACCTTTGGCATTAACGGTTTTTATTTCCACTTCAGGATTTTCATGGGTAGAAGCCAATATCAATTTGCTGCTTGGACGTTCGTTGATAAACAAGAATTTCTTACCTGTTGTGGTGGTCTCAACCAAGAAACGTTTGGCGTAATAATTCTTCGACGACACATCGTAGTGTATGCAATTAATAGGTTGCTTCTCGTGGAATTTCTGAATTAAGAAAATATCGTTGTTCTCATAACGGTTGGTCAACTCGTTGTCGGTTAACTCATAGCTGCCATCATTCAGAATCAACAATATTTTGTCTTCACTGGTAAAGTTGCCAAGGTATTGACCGCGGTTGTCCACGTTCAGTCTTCCAATATCTGAGTCGTACCAAATATCCCTGCCCTTAAAGGTCGATTTTCCTTTTTCTTTCAATTCGATTTTACGAATAGGATGTTTGGTTAAGGTGTTACCTTTAGAGGCACGGCCTTTGATTTCCAAATTGGTGAAATCGTAATCAAAATATTTGATTTTGGCACTGGCCATATTGCTTAGGTGTATGCCGATTTTTTCAGCTTCACTGTTGTTGTTGGCCGAGAAATAAAGCATTTTACTGCCAGGTGTTCCCAATGAAACATCGTATTCTTTGTCGCGTATAACGCCCAATACATTGAAACGTTTCACGTAACTAACCCCTGTTTTGCCATCGTAATAGGCCACATTGTACACTTTGCGTTCGTCGTTTTTACGGTACACATCCACATACAATAGGTCTTTACCCATAAATTGTTTTTCAGAAACCTTGCTCACCAAATAGGTGCCATCTTTTCTGAAGGCTATGACATCGTCGATGTCAGAACAATCGCAGATATAGGTGTCTTTCTTTAAGCCGTAACCCACAAAACCTTCCGCGTAGTTGGCGTATAGTTTTTCGTTGGCCACTGCCACCACGTTGGTTTCAATTTTGTCGAACAACCTTACCTCTGTTTTACGCTCACGTCCTTTACCATATTTCTTAATTAAGTTTTTGAAATAATCGATGGCAAATTCAGTTAAGTTGTCGAGGTGGTGCTGAACTTGTTTGATTTGATCAACCAAGCCACTGATATACTCGTCGGCCTTGAACGCATCGTATTTAGAAATACGTTTGATTCTAATTTCAGGCAAACGGGCAATGTCTTCCATGGTCACTTCACGGCGCAATAGTTTTTTAAACGGCGTGATTTTCTTGTCTATCATTTGCAAAATCTCATCCCAAGTCTCGCACTCTTCAATGCTTAGGTAGATTTTGTTTTCTATAAATATTTTCTCCAATGAACTGAAATGCCATTTGTTTTCCAAATGCATCAATTCGTTTTGAAGTTCAATTTTTAACAAGTTAAGGGTATTGTCGGTAGACAATTTCAACATGTCGTTCACCCCTAAGAACAAAGGCTTGTCTTCAACAATCACACAAGCATTTGGAGAAATACTCACTTCGCAATCGGTGAAAGCGTATAGGGCATCTATGGTCATGTCGGTGCTAACCCCAGGGGCTAGTTGCACTTCGATTTCCACGTCGCGCGCCGTGTTGTCAATAACCTTTTTAACTTTTATTTTACCATTGTCGTTGGCCTTTAATATGCTGTCGATTAAGCTTTCGGTGGTGGTTCCAAAAGGAATTTCTTTGATTAAAACCTTTTTGCCATCAGCAGATTCTATTTTCGCACGGCAACGGATTTTTCCACCTCTGCGGCCTTCGTTGTAATTGGTAAAGTCGGCCATACCACCGGTTAAAAAGTCGGGGTATAAATTGGTGCGTTTGCCTTTTAATACATCGATACTGCCTTCGCAAAGTTCAATGAAGTTGTGGGGCATAATCTTGGTGGCCAAACCAACCGCGATACCTTCAACCCCTTGTGCCAAGATAAGTGGAAACTTAACAGGTAAAGTTACTGGTTCACGCTTTCTGCCGTCATAACTGATTTGCCAAGTGGTGGTTTCCTCGTTAAAGGTTACTTCTAGGGCAAACTTAGACAAACGGGCTTCAATATAACGAGAAGCAGCCGCGCTGTCGCCTGTTCTAACATCACCCCAGTTACCTTGGGTTTCTATCATCAGGTCTTTCTGACCGATGTTAACAATGGCTTCACCAATGGCAGCATCACCGTGTGGGTGGTATTGCATGGCAGAACCAATAATGTTTGCAACCTTATTAAAACGGCCATCGTCCATTTCCTTCATCACGTGAAGGATACGGCGCTGAACGGGTTTTAAACCGTCGTATAGGTTTGGTACCGCACGCTCTAAAATAACGTAACTGGCATATTCTAAAAACCAGTTTTCGTACAAGCCCGATACTGGCAATACTTCACTGCCATCTCTATGCCCGTGGTGAACAATCCCGTCGTTTATTTCTTCTTCGTTTTCCATCATTAAACTGCTTCTTCTTCTTCAGGTTCTAACTCAACCACTTTTTCTTCTGTGGTGATGTCTTTTTCTATGTATAAATTATCGATAATGAACTCTTGTCTTTCAGGGGTGTTTTTGCCCATGTAGTATTTCAAAAGTTTTTCGATACTGGTTTCCTTGGTTAAGATAATTGGCTCTAGGCGCATTTCTTCACCAATAAAGGCTTCAAACTCACCGGGAGAAATTTCACCCAATCCTTTAAATCGTGTGATCTCCGGTTTGTTGCCCAACTTCATGATGGCTCTTTGGCGTTCTTCGTCGCTGTAGCAATAAATGGTTTCTTTTTTATTTCTCACCCTAAACAAAGGCGTTTGCAAAATGTACACGTGTCCATTTCTTACCAGGTCAGGGAAAAACTGTAAAAAGAAAGTCATCAACAGCAAACGGATGTGCATACCATCGACGTCGGCATCGGTTGCAATAACCACTTTATTAAAGCGTAAATTGTCTAAGCCTTCTTCTATATCTAAGGCGTGTTGTAGTAAATTGAACTCTTCGTTTTCATACACCACTTTCTTTTTTAGACCGTAACAGTTAAGCGGCTTACCACGCAAACTAAACACCGCTTGGTATTCAACGTTTCTACTTTTTGTGATACTACCACTTGCAGAGTCACCCTCGGTAATAAATATAGTGGTGTCAAATTTTTCGTCCTTGTTATCGCCAAAATGTATGCGGCAATCGCGCAGCTTTTTGTTGTGCAAGTTTGCTTTCTTGGCTCTTTGTTGGGCCAATTTACGCACACCTGCCATGTCTTTACGCTCGCGCTCATTTTGAAGTATTTTCTTTAAAATGGCCTCAGCAGTAGCAGGGTTTTTGTGTAAGAAATTGTCCATTACCTTCATGAGGTTTTCACTCACGAAAGAACGCATGCCTTGTCCACCTGGAGCCATTTCAGTACTACCTAATTTGGTTTTGGTCTGCGACTCAAACACGGGCTCTTGCACCCTAACCGCTATGGCTGCGGAAATGGAAGTACGAACGTCTGAGGCATCAAAATCTTTTTTATAAAATTCGCGGATGGTCTTAACCACTGCTTCTTTAAAGGCACTTAAGTGGGTACCACCTTGGGTTGTGTATTGTCCGTTAACGAAAGAATAGTATTCTTCACCGTATTGGTGTCCGTGGGTTAAAGCCACTTCAAAATCGTTTTCTCTGAAGTGCATAATAGGATACAAGACTGTTTCAGTATCTACTTTGCGCTCCAATAAATCTTTCAAACCATTCTTAGATAGGTAGGCTTGACCGTTGAATTGAAGGGTTAGACCAGAATTCAAAAATGCATAATTCCACATTTGTTCAATAAGGAATTCTGGAATGTAACGGTAGTTTTTGAAAATGGAATTGTCTGGCTCAAACACCATCATGGTTCCATCTTTTTGCGAAGTTGTGGTTTCAGGATGGTCTTTAATTAACTCACCTTTGGCAAATTCAGCTTTTTTGGTTTTGCCGTCGCGAAACGATTGCACACAGAAATAAGAGGAGAGGGCGTTCACTGCTTTAGTACCCACACCGTTCAAACCAACTGATTTTTGGAAGGCGCCTGAATCGTATTTTCCCCCGGTGTTAATCTTGCTCACGCAATCGATTACTTTACCCAAAGGAATACCACGTCCGTAATCTCGAACCTCAACTTTGTTGTCAGAAATGGTAATTTCGATTTTTTTACCATGTCCCATCATGTGTTCGTCAATACTGTTATCGAGTATTTCTTTCACCAGTACGTATATACCGTCATCTGCCGATGCACCATCGCCCAGCTTACCGATATACATCCCTGGACGCATCCGAATATGCTCTTTCCAGTCAAGCGACCGTATACTGTCTTCGGAGTATGTTGTATCCTGAATTGCCATAAAACTTTAATGAGCGAAAATAAGTCTACATCCAATACTGTTATTTACAACCTCAAGCTTTTTATAAACAATTAAAGCAGATTTTGAATGAATATTTTGTTATGTGAATGTTTGTTTAAAAAACTGGTATGTCTCAAATTTATCTCTAAATGTCCCTGATTTACTTAAATTTGCAGGCGCTAAGCAGCTGTAATTGGCCCATTAGCAAACAAATATCAAAGATTGTTCAATATTTTTTTGTAAGAACAATATTTATTCTTATTTTTGCACTCCCAAAAAGAAATATCATGAAAGAAGGTATACATCCATCGAACTATCGTTTTGTCATTTTCAAAGACTTAAGCAGTGATTACTCATTTTTAACACGTAGCTGTGTTGATACAAGAGAAACTGCTAAATGGGAAGACGGAAACGAATATCCTATTTACAAGTTGGAGATATCAGATAAAAGCCATCCTTTCTTCACCGGAAAACAAACCTTGGTGGATACAGCTGGTAGAATCGATAAATTCCGTCAACGTTACGTTAAAAAATAATTTAAATAAACTCTTTAGAAAGTCCCGATTCGTCGGGATTTTTTTTATGTCTATTTTTTTACCTTATTTTGATGCCTGAAACATGAATACAATTCTATTTGACGACCAAGAAGTTTCCCATCTTTACCCTTTTACTTTAACCAGACCAGCGGCGCTTATTCGCTGTGGTATTTTAACCGTGGCTGAAAAATGGAACCTTTGTCTAGCTACCGATGTTTCTTTTATTTGTGCTGAGCACCTTTCTGGTAAATACCCTGTAAAGCAAGAAGCTGAAAACCTATTCATCAATAGCCGTTTGCTGCCCGATACCGCTTTGTTGTCGGCCATCCAAGCCCTTGCCAATGGCGAGTGTTTGCAAAGCAACAACACTATACTTGCCTACCGTGGTGCAGATCTGGCAGCAGCCAGCAATGCCAATGCCATTCAGTATGCTGCCGATTTTCAACAAATCTCCCGCATACACAATATCTTTTCGTTTAACCACCATCAAATCAACCTTGATTTTGAGCGCATAACGAACAACAGAGTTTCACAAACCTTAAGCAGTACCAATACCGTTATCGGCAAATACCCTATCTTCCTTGAAGAAGGTGCCAAGGCGGAAGCTTCTGTGTTTAATACCACTGAGGGACCAATTTACTTGGGAAAAAATTCAGAGGTTATGGAAGGTGCTTTAATCCGCGGTCCTTTTGCGCTTTGCGAATCTGCTGGAATTAAAATGGGGGCGAAGATTTACAATGGAACCACCGTTGGTCCACACAGCAAAGTAGGAGGAGAGGTCAGCAATTCAGTGATATTTGCGTATTCAAACAAAGGACACGATGGGTTCTTGGGCAATTCTGTTTTGGGTGAATGGTGCAACCTGGGTGCCGATACCAACAACAGCAATTTGAAAAACAATTATGAAATTGTGAAGTTGTGGAATTACCAAACCGAGCGTTTTGAAAAAACAGGTTTGCAATTTTGTGGCCTCTTTATGGGCGACCACAGCAAATGTGGCATCAACACCATGTTCAATACAGGAACCGTGGTTGGTGTATCTGCCAATATATTCGGATCAGGCTTTCCGCGCAATTTCGTTCCTTCCTTCAGTTGGGGCGGTGCTCAAGGCTTCGAAACCTATACACCTGCTAAGGCCTTCCAAACGGCCGAATTGGTGATGCAAAGAAGACATGTTGAATTATCAGAAGACGATAAAAACATATTAAATTACATATATACACTAGAATCTAAATTTAGAAATTGGGAAAAATCATGAAAAGACAAAAAATTGCCGCAGGCAACTGGAAAATGCACAAAACCTTTGAAGAAGGTCAAGGCTTAGCTCAAGAAATTAGAACCATGGCAGCTACTGAAGTAATGCCAGAAGCGAAATTATTAATATTTCCGCCCTACATCCACCTTCAAGCCATCGCCAAACAATTGGCAGGATCTGGTATTGGGGTAGGTGCTCAAAACATCAACCAAAACGAACAAGGTGCTTTCACAGGTGAAGTTTCTGCATCGATGTTAAAGTCTATCGACATCCACTACACCCTTGTTGGTCACAGTGAAAGAAGACAATACTACAACGAAACCAATGCGTCTTGTGCGGCTAAAATTGTAACCTCAATTAAGCACAACATTGTTCCGGTATATTGTATCGGCGAGACTTTGGCAGAGCGTGAAGCCAATGCACATTTTTCAATTGTTGAAGAACAGTTATCAGCTATGAAAGGCTTGAGCAACGAAGATGCTGCTAAATGTATTTTGGCTTACGAACCAGTTTGGGCTATTGGCACAGGCGTTACAGCTTCTGCTGATCAAGCAAACGAAATGCACATCCACATCCGCAAAACTGTGGCCAGCATGTTTAACGACGAGATTGCTTCAGGCATTTCTATCCTATACGGAGGAAGTGTTAAACCAGACAATGCGAAATCATTGTTTGCTATGTCTGATATTGACGGTGCTTTAATTGGCGGAGCAGCTTTGGCTTCACGCGATTTTATCGACATCGCTAAATCATTCTAATAAGAATATTCAATATTAAAAAAGTCCCGACCATTATTGTCGGGACTTTTTTGTT
>JAOASJ010000087.1 GCA_030158725.1 Bacteroidia bacterium | reverse complement strand
AGAAGAACAAAGATGGATTTCATGCTTTAGAAATACTAAAAGTATTTCATGATTAACTTTCTATTTTTTTCTAAGATAAATTTTTTCTTTAATGGTGTCGACTAAATAATAGACCATAGGAACTAAGAATACCGTCAAAATCAAAGATGATAGAAGTCCTCCTATAATAACCCAAGCAAGACCATTCTTCCATTCTGAAGCTGTCCCTGTTGCCATGGCTATAGGAAGCATACCAACAACCATTGAAAGTGTTGTCATTAAGATGGGCCGCATACGACCCTTCCCTGCTATAATTAAAGCCTCTTTAAAATATTTACCTTCTGCTTTTAGTTGATTTGTAAAGTCGACAATAAGAATAGCGTTTTTAACCACTAAACCCATTAACATGATTAATCCAAGTAAGGCAAATAAACTCAAATTACTCATAGACAAATTCAAAGCAAAAAACGCTCCAATTGCTGCCAATGGAATAGAAAACAAAACCACAAAAGGATAAACAAAACTATCATATAAGGCGACCATAATTAAGTAAATAAGCAAAAATGAAATGAGTAAAACCGAGCCTAATGCGCCAAAACTATCATTCTGTCTTTTGATGTCACTACCCCAAGTCATTTGCATTCCATTTGGAAGTGGATTTTCGTTAAGATAGGCCACTACATCGTCGGCCACAGTACCTGAAGGTCTACCCAATGCATCAGCCGTTAAAGTTACTGCTGGTTGACGATCTTTCCTTTCTAATAAGGAGGGAGAATTATCTTGCTCAACATTTGCAAATTGCGCTACTTCTATTGGCACTCCCATTGGATTAACAATAGATAAATGTTGCACATCATCAAAGTTTTGTCTACTAAATTCATCTAACCAAATTCGGACAGGATATTCTATTCCGTTCTCGGTTAAACTCGCTCCATCATTTCCTGTAAAGGCAGTTCTTAAATTCAATCCAACAACAGCTGTTGTTAAACCCAATCTTTGCATTTTATCTTTATCGAGAACTACCTTATATTCGGGACTGCCTGCCTCAACTGATAAGCGAACATTATCAGCTCCGGGAATTGTTTCAACAATTGCTTTTAAATCATTTCCACTTTGCATCACCAAATCTAAATCATTCCCACTTAAGGTGATTTCGATGGGTGCTGAACGGGGTATTAAACCTAAAGCTGCCATTGAATAATTTAGACTTGGGAATTTAGACTTTAGGTCATCCCTTAAATTCTTCATAAATGTCTCAGTAGGCAAACCACCTAATTCCTTCTTGGATTTTAGTTGAATGGTAAATTCAGTTTTATTTGAAGAACCCACACCCAAACTTCCAATACCTGTGCTTGGACCTCCAATGTTACTGAATACTGTTGCTACTAATGGTTGCTGAAGAATGTATGTTTCTATCTTTTGAGCAATTAAATTGTTCTGCTTTATCGAAGTCGTTTTGTCAAATTCTAAAGCCATTCTAAATTTCCCTTGGTCTCCGGTAGATATTAGTTCTTTACCAATAATACCTTGCTTCATAATACCTAAGGTTGCTACAAAGAGGATTAAAACGATTCCTGTAAAAATTAATTTATGGTTTAAAACCCATTGTAATATTCTACCATACCAATTGATAAAACCTTCTAATTGATGTTCAAACCAAAGCAAAAAGCGGTTAAAAAAATTAATTGGCTGCAAGTCTTCTTTCTTGCCAATTCGAGAAGCCAACCAAGGTGTAAGGGTGAAGCCCACCAATAAACTTGTGAGTGTAGAAGTAACGACAACAACTGAAAACTGTTTAAGCATGTCGGCAACAAAAACTTGTAAAAAAAGAATGGGCAAAAACACGACAACATCAACCAATGTTATAGACAAAGCTGCAAAGCCTATTTCCATTCTACCATCCATTGCAGCAGTCTGTTTATCTTTCCCTCTATCCAAATGTTTTTGAATGTTTTCTAAAACTACAACCGCATCATCCACCAAAACGCCTATAATCAAAGACATTGCGAGTAAGGTCATTAAATTAAGTGTATAGCCTAAAAGCCACATTACCGCAAACGCTGTTATTAAGGACGTAGGAATGGCAACAATTACAATCAATGAGTTTCTGAAACTTCTTAGGAATAAAAGCATCACCAATGAAACCAATATCACCGCTAATATCAAATCAAAAACAACAGAATCAACTGCCGCAATAGTATTGTCTGTGCTATCATCTGCAATAATGAATCTAACCCCTGAACCAGCATTTTGTTGTTCTATTGAGGCAAACTTTTCACGAACTAATTTCGAAACATCTACAGCGTTTGCATCGCCTTGTTTTTTCAACAAAAGCCCAATGCCGTTTTTACCGTTGTAGCGGCTTATTGATGTTATTTCTCTGACCCCATCTACAACCTCTGCTAAATCCTTAACGTAAATTGGACTACCTAAAATAGGCATCGCCACTTGAACATTTCTAATATTCTCTAATGATGTAAACTTCCCTGTTAAACGAACCGAATTGTTTTCTTTCTCGGTTTGAACTTTCCCTGCAGGCAAGTCTATACCAGAACGATTAATGGCTTCAACAACTTGAAGCATTGATATTTTGTAAAATTTTAGTTTATCTTGATTTATCTTTACTTGAACTTCCCTTTCTTCTCCCCCTAGGATAGTAATTTCTGCGACCCCCTTTATTTGCTGAATTTGGGGAAGATAATCATCTTTCATTTTTTGATAGAACTCGGTTGAAGACAAATTACTTGTTGCACTTATGGACATTATAGGCAAATCATTTGGGGAGACTTTACTCATCACAGGACTTAAAATATCTTGTGGCAAATCTTTCCTTATATTGTCTATATATCTTTGAGCATCTTGCATCGATTTATCTAGATCGGTCCCGTATTTCAGATTGGCAATAATGATCGATGCATTGGGTAGAGATTTTGTCACTAAATAATCTACACCTTCCAAATTGGATAAAGCGTCTTCAATTTTTCGAGAGACTGATGTTTCAACTTCATTAGGTTCTGCGCCTGGATAAACAGTTTTAATTACGACAACTGGTTGATTAAAATCAGGCATTAATTCGTAACTCAAATTTTTATACCCTATAAAACCTAATAGACCAAATACACTGAAGAGAACTATTATTAGCGAAGGACGTTTGATTGAAATTTCTGTAATATTCATTTTTCGCTAATTTTATTTAATTGCAACATTTGCGCCATCAAAAAGATTAATAAATCCATTTGTTACTATAATATCGCCCTCTTTTAAGCCAACTGATACAAGAACTTCATTTTGTATTTTTTTCAACCCAGCAATATCTTGTAGTGCAGCTTTCCCATTTTTAACTAAATAAACCTGGGGCTTAATAGATGACCCAACGATTGCAGACGCAGGAATAATTATTCCAATTTCTTGTTTGGAATTTCCCAAATCCACTTTACCAAACATCCCGGATTTTATTTTCAAATCAGGGGTGTTCTGCACTGTAAATTGAACGGAAAAACTATTCCCTATGTTGGCTTTACTCCCTATCATGGTTGCTATTCCTATAATAGAAACATTAGAATAAGCATCAGTTCTAATCGAATACTTCTGATTAAATTTGAATAGATTCAAATCCTGTTCCGGAACATTTACTGTGAATTTCAATTTTGATATATCTGTAATTTGAAGCAATGGAACTCCAGGCGCGGCAAATGCGCCCTCTTCACTAAGCTTTGCAGTAACTACCCCCCCGAAAGGTGCCCTAATCGTCGTTTTGCCTATTTGTACCAATAAAGTGGCCCTTTGCACTCTTGCCGATTTTAAGCCTAACACGGCCTTCTCTAACTGCACACCTTGTATCGCATCGGCTTTTGCTAAAATCGAATATCGATTTACATCAGCCTCCAAGCCCTCTATTTGCAATTCAGTAGTTTGTAGTTGCAGTTTCAACAATGAATTATCAAGCTGAATTAAAGCTTGGCCCTTATTAACAAAACTTCCAACATCCACCAATACTTCATTTATCTTACCTTGTATTTCGGCACTAATTTTAGTTTCCTTATTGGGTTCAAATGTTCCCGAATACGAAAATCGAGCATCAACCCTATCAATTTGCACTGTGTCGGCCTGAATATTAACAGCAAGTTTTTTATCATATTGATATACTTTACTTTGTGTAAGCTCTTTGTTTTTTTTCAATTTAATTACGCCAATGGCAAGTATAGCCAATGGTATAAGGATGTATAATGTTCTTTTAAGAATATCTGATTTTGTTTTCATTGTGATTATTAATTGATTTTTGAAATATTTCCCGTTAGTTTTTTAAGTTCTAAATCTGCTTTTAAATAATCGACAAGCGCCGAAAGGTAAGACTGCTGAGCTTCTCTTAGCGCATTATCGGCAAGTAAAACATCTGTTAAACTAGCAGTTCCATTCTTTTGCTGAAGAACAGTTTGCTCGTAAATTGTTTGAGCCAACTTAATTTGCTCAATAATTGTTTCAATTGATTTTATTGCAATCATTTTTTGTAGCTTTGAATTTTCAACTTGCATATTACTTTGCGCGGTGAGTAAGTCTAATTGCATTTCATTGTTTTGTAATTCAATTTTCTTCTGATTGATTTTTCGTTGAGTCACAGTTCCATTAAAAAGGGGGTAGGAAAATTGAATACCCGCAAAGCCTATTGGGTAAAATTTTAAAAAATCGTTGGGCTTCTTATCATAACCAAAACCCGTTGTTCCATACATTCCAATAAGATTAAGAGAAGGTAAGAACTTTGATTTGTTTAGGGTGTTTAATTCACTCGACAACAAGCGATTTTGAGTTTTTACTATTTGAACATCTATTGTTGACACAGACGAATATTCTATTGTGTTTTGATATTGAATATTGGCATCAATTTGTAGATCTTGTTGAATAGAAATACCCATGGCAAATTTCAGAGCATTTTGAACTTGCTTAATTTTACTATTTAAATTTTCTCTTTGTGAGACTAACTGGGATACTTGTAATTTAACCTTGCTTACATCTGTTCCTTTGACAAGTAATTGTTCATATAGCAATTGAGTGTTTTTCAATACCCTTTCAGCGTTTATCAAATTACTGTCTATAAACATTTTCTGATGATGCAAAATTTGAGAATTGTAATATAGATTTGCAATTTCAAAATATATTTGCTCTTCCGTTTTTCTGTATTGAATTTCGGTCATTTCCGTCGCAATCTTAGCTGTTTTAATAGCGCCATAGAATTGTGGATTATACAATGGCATTGATAAATATAAATTTGCATTAATGTTGTGAGGAACACCAAACTGAGCTTCTTTAAACTGCCCTTCTTGGGCGGCAGGATTAAAGGTTGACAAAGGCATGAATTGGTATGGAAGGTTAGTGAAATATTTATAATCTGCATTTACACTTACTTTCGGCATTAAATTGGCCTTTGCTTCTGCAATCCGTTGTTCTCCTATTTCAACATTATTTCTATTTATTTGCAAGCTCTTATTGTTATTCTGCGCGGTATCGATACATTGCTGCAATGTCCAGACTTGGGCTTGAGATTCATATACCCCCAATAAAAGACATATCAGCATTAAATACTGTTTGTGAATACTTACTAACATAATTGATTAATTTTTTTTTCCTATTTTATCAGCAATAATTGACTTTCTTTGGTTCCTATAACCCAATGAACTATAATTGGGTCAATGTCTATGTAATCACCCGAAATCAGCGTTAATTTTACACCATTTTTATTTTCAAAGACCACCTCACCTTCAACACACATTAAAAGTGCTGGCACTTTGGTGGTATGTTCGTCTAATTTTTCGTTTTTCAAAATTTGTATTGCGGTAACATTGCATTGATTATTTTTAAAAAGTGAAGAAACCGAAACTGGTTTATTTTGTGTGTGTAATTCTTTAATGTTCATTGGAAGTATTGATTAAAAGTTGTGAATGAAGTTTGTATTTTTTGAAATTGTTCATTTAATGTGGTTTCATCCTTTGATTCCGAAAATTCTTTTACTAAATCAATGTACGGCAATAACCACTTATGCAGTTCATCATGAGCCTTTCCTTTCATTGTACAATTTGACGTGAGCAAATCAATTTTGGATTGTAATGATATAGCCAATGTCTTATATTCTTTTTCCTTAAGCTTGGAAAAAGAAAAAACATCGCTTTCCATATTTCGAATATGAAGTAACATAGCTTCATCAACTTTCCATTTTTCTCCATTATTAAGCTCGATGCCTATTACATCAGAATTATGTTGATGTTCTTTGTGTGTATCGGTTTCATTATACACTTTTGATTTTTCCTTAGACGCATTGTTGCAACTGAAAAGGACTAAACTAATTAATGGAATTAATATTTTCATGATTTGTTTTTTGTTATTGTAAAATATGACAATAAAGTAAAGATAAATGAAACGCTTATTCTAAAAACCATAGCACCGATGGTTTTTGTTTCATAAAGACCTCCAAAATTAGCATGGATTTTAAGTCCTATAAAAGCTACAGTTAACACTGCTGTTGAAATACCTAAAAGTGTAGCTGTCCACTTTTTACTTTTAAGGAAACCATAAGAAGCAAAAAGATAAAGAATACTACTAATAAAATTAGACCAAACAACAAATAAGACATAATTACCTTCTCTAGCTCTTATATTAAACAAGTCGAATATAACGGATGTGCTTAAAAACAAAGTAAGTATGCCAAATACCGATAAGAAAAAAGCCAATACAAAAGGAATGTAATTTTTCAATTTTATTTGGTTTTAATAAGTTTTAAAACAGATTGAATCATTTTGTCACCATGCAGAGTTATATCAAATTGAAAGTTTGAAACTCTCCATTTAAACATCTGTAGTCTAAAAGTTCCCATCACAATATGTATAAGATCATCGGAACTTATAAAATTTGTAAATATTTTCTTTTTTTGGCCTTCCAAAATAATCGGCATAAGATGTTTCATTTTAACAGACATAATTTTTAATATTATTTCGTTAATACGCTGACTTTCTTCCATCAAACCATCAGAAAAAACAGCAACAACAAAATGTGGATTGTTTTTAAAAAATAAAAACTGATTTTGAAACAAATTGGTGAATTTGTCTTCAGGTGTTTGATCTGGAGTTATGACATTCTTATAACGTTCATCCATATTACTAGCTAGGTACTCAAGTAATGCAACGACTATTTCTTCTTTGCTAGTAAAATGTCTGTAGATTGCACTTTCAGAAAACTTCATTTCCTTGGCTAGATTTTTAATCGTTAATCCACTAACGCCAGAAGCAGTCAATATTTTTCCTGCTGCTTCTATAATTTGTAATTGTCTATTTGAAATTGTTTCTATCATTTGTTACTTTTTATTGTTTTCATATTTAAAAATGCAAATCCCAACCAAACCACAGAAACGGTCATAGATATAGCACCAATTAATACCAATGCTGGAGGTAAACCAAAATACACTTCTGACAATATCCCTATTGGCATAAGCAAACCTGCAAGAGCCAGCCAAGATATAGCTTTCACATTTTGAAGTTTGTCGTTAAAAAACAAGAGCAAGAAACCAATCAAAATATTCAAAAAGGCAAACAAGTTTCCATGAACATGTGCCAGCCTACTCTCAAAATGTTTACCAATACTATACGAATTCACCCATTCTTCTTTACCCGGGGCAAAGTCGCGAAGATAAATCAAGAGAAAACCATAAGCCATAAATAGTCCCATTGTTAGGAAACCTAATGCTAAGTTGTTTTTGCCGTTCATTTTGTTTGAATTTATAATGTTAGTGAATATTCGCTCACAAAAGTAATGCTATTTAAGCTAATCCAACCTTTTAATTTTGAAAACCAACTAAAAGTGATTTAAATCATTTCTTTTACTTTAGCATTTGTAACCTTCACAATTAAAAGGGTGCAGTAATGGCCCCAATTATTTTCAGGAAAAAACTATTTAATAGACTTGAATATCAATTTATAAAAACAAATAATACCTTATATACATGTCACAAATAAGGCTACAAATATGTCACCCCTCTGGGGTTCAATTGCATGATAATTTCTTGAAA
>JAOASJ010000086.1 GCA_030158725.1 Bacteroidia bacterium | reverse complement strand
TGATTTAAATCTTTCAAAAATTGACCTAAGTTGTCAAAAAATAGTAATATAATTGTTTGCTATTATTTAGGGAATAAAGTAATCTTTTGATGTTCAATCAAATGTCAATTTATTCACATGAAAGTAGCTTTTTACCGCATGAAAAAGGAACTGAATTTAAGCTTGGCGATTCGAAGAATTAGGAATTCATTGGGTTTCAGTCAAGGTTATGTGGCTAAAAAATTAAAAGTAAGTCAACAGGCCTATTCTCAGATGGAAAATGCGCCGGAAAAGGTGACAATAGAGCGCCTTAAAGAAATTTGCGAAGTGTTTAATGTCGATTTGTATACCATGTTGACCGAAGGTAAAGCTCCAGGCAAAAGAGTCTCAGCCCGCACTGCCCAGAACAATGCCCGATTCAAAGAAATTATGTCTCAGGCCCAAATAGTAGCAGCAATTAAAGAGATGAATAAGAAATTGGATGCCATGATTGAGGATAATAAAAACGCCCAATCTGAATCTTAATTTTCGCTCACCAATAATATATAACAACATGTCTCAAGCAATAAAATTCACACTTGCTGTTTTGCTTTTTTTGTGCCTCATCGATTGGCCTTATGGTTATTATCAATTGGTGCGTTTCTGCGCAATGGCGGGATTTACCTATTTGGCCTATCAAGCTTTTCTTGAAGATCAAAAAACAGAACTTTATGTATTCCTTCTTTTAGCGGTTTTATTTCAACCTGTAGTAAAAATTTCATTAGGAAGAACCCTCTGGAATATCGTTGATGTCTTGGTTGGCCTTGGTTTGATTTTTAGTGCTTTGAGGAAGAAGCAGGAATAGTGATTTTAGACTTTCAGCAAATATTAAACTAGGTTCCATTGTTTCGTCAAAAAACTTTACAAGTAATACTTGTAAAGTACAAGTGATTTCAAGGCCTACTTGCGTTCATGGTATTCTATATTTTTAGACATCAATCGCTATAAATCAACATTTTTCAATGAAAGTAAGGTTTAATAACATGAACGCATGGCTTATAAATATGAAATTGTTGATAGTGCTTTAGCGGTCTCAATTACTTGTAGTCTATTATAAAATACTTCATATTGCAACTTGATATATAAAACTGAATGATTAGCTATGTCATACTTGAAGATGAAGTTTCGGATTTAGAAACCTTGCGTTCCTATTTAAAATCGGATGCTAGGTTCGTAGAAAGGGATTCTTTTTGTCGAATAGATCAGTTTGAAGCTTTCCATAAAATTCACAAGGTTGATTTGGTCTTTGCTGATGTGAAATTAGGAGATGGAAATTTGCTAAGCAATTGGGCAAAATTGCAAAACCGTCCTGAATTAATTCTCATCAGTTCATATCCCCAATACGCCTTGCCAGCATTTACAAACGAAGCACTTCATTTTATTACCAAACCCATTAAGCCTGAAATATTATATACGGCATTGGAGCGTGCCCATCGAAAGATACTGTTAAAAATAAACCAAAAGGAACTCACATTTTTCTTTGTTCAATCGGGTAAAAATAAATTCAACCGTGTGGCCTTTGATGAACTCATGAGTATTGCTGCAGAAGGGGAATATTTACGATTACATTTAACAGAAGATAGAGAACTATTGGTGTTCAAACGTTTAAAGTCCTTGCTTAGCGAATTGCCTTTTGCAGAGTTCAAACAAATACACCGTTCATACATCATCAACATCAACCACATTGATTCTATAGACTTTCACGAAGTTGAAATGCGCAACAAACAAATTCTTTCTGTTGGCAAAACCTATAAGGCGGTTATTCAGGATATA
>JAOASJ010000085.1 GCA_030158725.1 Bacteroidia bacterium | reverse complement strand
GTGCGACGTAGGAGCTCTGCCACTGGGACCAACAACATGGTTTCATTTTTATTTCGGTTCAAGAAATCTTAATCGAATGCAAGGTAATCAATTTATCAATTTCTCAGTTTATCAATTTTTTCTCACCTTTGCCCTATCATATGCGCTTTCAAAAACCAGCTTTCGTATTACTTCTTTGTCTTTTGTGCTTGAGCAAGCTCGCTGCCCAAAGCCAACTAATTCCCTATCGTGTGGCCAATAAGTGGGGACTGGCGGATACGCTGGGGAAAATGGTTTTGCCCGCTAGCTACGAAGAGGTTCAGTTTAGTCTCTATAAAAATGACTATTCTCTTTTCAAAGTTAAAACGTACAACCTGCCTTGGAATGTTTTTTACACCAAGAAAAATGGTCTATACGGAGTTGCTGGTAGCAAAGAAATTATCAAGCCTCTGTATTCAAAAATTGCATGTGTTGATCAAGCGTATTTTCTTGCCTTTGGAGTAAATGAGAATACTGAGTTATACAATCTCAAAGGGAAATTAATATTGCCCAAAGGGTATACATATAACCGCCAAATATGGGCCACCTCAGGCGAAGAATACACTGGGTATGATGCCCATTTTATTTTTGATGTCGATGATTCTTTGGGCAACCGCTGTGTGTATTATTACAACAGTGTGAATCCAGCTTTGTCGAGTGTTCTTATATCCAATTGTTTTGACATAGATGCAAAAAGTTCTTCCGCCTCCGATGATGGTATGATATTGCAATTGCGCAAACGCGATACCTACGGCTATTCATTTGTTAAAATTGATTACGATATGCGGTTAAAACGCTTAAGTGTGGTGAAAAAAGGTTCTAGTTTAGATGATGTGCGTGAGCAAGATAATAGTGGATTTGGATTTGGTGCCGGGGATGGAATGGGATATGGGGACGTGCCTGTTCCTGTGGATATGGGCGATAGGGATATTGAAAAAGCGGCTGCTAAAAAAGGGTCATTTATGTGGAAGGATGAAAAGTTAAGTCTTGAAAGCCGCGAACAGGGTTATTACAAAGGACGCTACCAAACCTTAAAAACCAGTGTTCCTTTTCAATTGCCAAATGGTGCCAGCAATGTTCAAGTGGCCTATTACCAATACGGCTATTCTGAATCTTCATACAAAGTACAAACCGATTCTGGTCTTTTTGCCATTCACAATTATGTAAAATTTATGCGCAACGGCAAACAATATTTGTTGGTGGGTACTAAACCAATGGAGCAAGGCTTTGATTCTATAAAACAAATATACAATCCCTCAATGCCAGAAGGTCAGCGCTTTCAATTTGTTGTCGCTGTCCGCAATGCTTCAATGCAACTTGAGTTTGGTCTTATTGACTTAGAGGGCAAAATAATAATCCCTTTACAATACCAAAAGCTTGATTGTATGAAAGACCAAAAGCCTGATGGCCGCCGCCTCTACCTCGATGGGTATTGGTTGGTGAAAAAGGATAATAAATTTGGTCTTATGTATTACAACCAAAAGGAGATTGTGCCTGTGGTTTACGACAGCATTTACTTGAAGTGTGGCTACCTTGAAGCATCTACGTATTATGTGTTGAAAAAAGACAGTTTGTACAGTGCTTTTGTGCCCGTAAACCAACAACCTTATCTCAACAACGACCACCGTTACATAAAAGTTCCTTTAGTTCTGAAACACCCAGTTAGCGACGTGTTGTATTTACCGGGTAAAAATAGAAATTCATCAAGATTTTTATTGCTAGAATTGCGAAATGAAAAAGGCGATTTGATAGGCTATACAAATGTTAAAGGGATTCCATTTTTCAAGGATTA
>JAOASJ010000084.1 GCA_030158725.1 Bacteroidia bacterium | reverse complement strand
TTTTTCAATTATTCTTAATTTATATTGCAATACTCTATCAATCAGTTGGTTAAAATAAGGTCCACTTGCTATAAAACTGCCATAAACCGCTGTTTTATAAATATTTGAATAATCACCCCATAATTCAAGTAATTTTATACCCCATTTTCACCCCTTTTTAAGCCCATTTTCAGCCCTCTTTTTTTAACAATTTCTGTTAATACTATTCTACCCTTCCCATAAATCATCTCAATTCATTCTCTTTTATACCCATCTCTTCCTATTATCTCATATCCATTTACTTTAAAGCGACTCTTATATTAAGTAAAACTATTTCCTAAATCATATAATCTTAGCCTCATTTATCCTGGAATTTTCCAATATATAAGCGCTCTATTTTCAAAATGATTGCCATAAAGGTATAATTACCTCAATATCGATATCCAAAATTCACATTTATATACCTGCTAATAATAAAAAAAGCCTGCTTATTAATATAAGCAGGCTTCAATACGCTTAATTACTATTATTGTATGGCTGATTCTTCTTTCTCACATGCCTCTTTTAACATGCCTAAACCTTTAGTGAACATATCGTCCATCATTTCCTTTTTCATCATCATGCCCATAATGGCATTCATAGGATATGGTGCCTGAATATCCAGTCCCCAAGTTACGTTGCATTGACTGGTATCTCCTGAAACCATTAAATATGATTTGGCATTACCCTTTCCACCAAAGTCTACATCAAAATTAACTCTATCCTTACCGTCTATTCCTGTTAAAGTTTGAGTACCATTGCCCACCTGTGCATGTTCACTGGTCCAAACCATCTTAGAACCCACTTGCCCATCGTCTCCCGAAAAGACAACTTGCATGTTTGGATCTAAAACCCTCCATTGCGACCATTTTTCATGGTTTCTTAAGTTTACCACATTATTCCATGCAATTTCTCTTGATGATTTAATGCTTTGCTTTCCTTCAAAATGGAATTCCTTTGGCATGAATGCTCCTGCTACCAGAATTAAAACGATTAGTGCAAGGATGATTAACCCGCTAATTTTTAAGATTTTCATAAATGTAATGTTTGTTTGATTACGACAAAGCAAAAAAAAATAGTTTGCTTATGCAAACTATTTTAAATATTTATATCGAAAATAAAATAATCCTATGGATTATTTGCGTGAGATCGCTTTTTCAGCTGCTGCAATAACATCAACTGTATCCAATTTGTATTTTGCCATTAACTCATCTGGCGTTCCGCTTTCTCCAAAGCTGTCGTTAACACCAACCATTTCAACTGGCAATGGGAAATTGCGCGCCAATAATTGACAAATGCTATCGCCCAATCCTCCGTTGTACATATGTTCTTCAGCTGTTACGACACAACGGGTTTTACGAACTGAATCTAAAACTGCTTTTTCATCCAATGGTTTAATCGTGTGAATATTGATAACTTCAGCACTAATTCCTCTTTCAGCTAAAGCTTGAGCAGCCAATACACTTTTCCAAACCAAATGACCTGTGCAGAAAATTGACACATCAGCACCTTCATAGATGGTAACTGCTTTTCCTATTTCAAAAATTTGATCAGGTGCAGTAAAGATTGGCACTTTCGGTCTTCCAAATCTTAGGTAACAAGGTCCGTCATATTTTGCAATGGCAATAGTTGCTGCTTTGGTTTGGTTGTAATCGCAAGGATTGATAACCACCATATGCGGCAACATTTTCATCATACCCAAATCTTCAAGAATTTGGTGGGTTGCTCCATCTTCTCCCAAAGTAACACCAGCATGTGAAGCACAAATTTTTACATTTTTACCACTATATGCAACACTTTGACGGATTTGGTCATATACCCTACCCGTACTGAAGTTTGCAAAAGTTCCAGTAAATGGAATTTTACCCGCAGTTGCTAATCCAGCGGCTGCACCAATCATATTGGCTTCTGCAATTCCCATTTGGAAAAAACGCTCAGGAAACTCCTTTTTAAAGGCATCCATTTTCAATGAGCCAGTTAAATCTGCGCACAAGGCAACAACTTGACTGTTTTGTTTTCCTGCTTCTAACAAGCCTGCGCCAAAGCCAGATCTTGTGTCGTTATTCCCTAGTATCTCTAATGCTTGCATTATATATTTATTTCTGTAGTGGTTGCGGATGTAATTGTAAATTCTTTTTCAAAAGTATAAATGGTTCTTGTCTCAGCTTTGCTGCGGCCAACAACTATATATTTTCCCGGTTGCATAATAATGGTTTGGTAGTATTCATCGCTGATATCAGCTACCCAAACCATTTTGCCATTAACAACATGGTAAATTGCGCAAACTAAGTCGCGGCTTTTATTAACTTGTAGTCTACCTGGTTGAGGTATTAATATGGTGGTGGTTTTGTTTTCATCAACAACCACGCTGTCTAGATGAATGCGCGGTGTGGTTAATAATTCCATTTCATAAACCCCACATAAATATCTTTTCTTGGTATTAAACGTTTGTGCGTGTATGGTACCTGCTTTTTTCTTAACAGTTACCACCGCTTTTAAATCGGTATAATTGGTTTTCCCTGTGCAAACAAATTCGATAAAACCTTGGGGAACATCAATTGCCACAATGTTGTGTCTACCAACTATCAGTTCTACATTGTTCTTCTGAACTTGCGGCAAGGTGTGCACAGTAATATCATAACGGCGCAAAGGATCTAAAAACAAAGTGTCAGGAACACCTCTACCATTCATGGTATGCTCGTAATTGAACAGCAATTTTTTAGTAGAAGCATCATAGATACTCATTAATACATTGGTCTCTACAGGTCTAAGTTTTTTATCTAACAAATTGATTTGACAACTTGTAGCATTCATCGCTTGTGAAACGATTACACCTACTACATTTTCGAAATCTTTTTCTGTATTTGCATCGTAATACGTTCCAACGCAATCAAACTTAAATTTAAATTGTTCAGAAGAACCCAAACCAATAATAAATGGTTTTAAAAATATCCCCTTCTTTTGTAAAGCTTGAGAGATAAGGCAAGGATCACCTGTGCACTCTTCCATGCCATCGGTGATGATAATAACTAAATTTCTTACCCCTTTTTCAGTAGGAAAATCTTTCTCACATTCTTGCAATGAATAAGCTATTGGTGTCCAACCTTTAGGGATTAAACTATTTACCCTCTTTTTCATTATCACCAAGTTGTTTGGTGCAAATGGAACTTCTAATCTTGAATCTTTGCAGTCTTTTAAATCAACTGTTTTTTGATGTCCATAAACCCTTAAAGCCAATTCAACATTTTTAAATGTACTTAAACTGTCAATTAATTTTATGGCCATACGCTTAGCAACTTGAATACGCGTCCATTTTTCAATGGGCGTGGTCATGCTACCAGAAGCATCAAAAATGATTAAAATCCTAGTTTTTTCAGGCGTTTGAGCGTGAGCAGTTAAACCTATAAATAGGAAAACTGCAATAAGCATTGCTTTCATATTGTTTACAAACGCCATTATCATGCCAATTGGTATATTAGTAATCGCCTTGGGTTTCTGGCAATTGTGCTAAAGCAGCTGCTAATTGTTGGTCATTCGGCGCAATACCATGCCATTCGTGGCTTCCCATCATAAAATCTACACCAGCACCCATTTCAGTGCTCATAAGAATTACAATTGGTTTATTTTGGTCGCGTAATGATTTTGCTTTTGCATTGGTGTCTAAAATGTCTTGCATATCATTGCCGTTCATTTCTAAAACCAACCAATTAAAGGCTTCAAACTTGCTGCGCAATTCACTAAAGCCCATAATATCTACAACAGTTCCATCAATTTGTTGTTTGTTGTAATCTACAGAAGCGATGATATTGTTCAATCCATGGCTACCTGCGTACATAATTGCTTCCCAGTTTTGACCTTCTTGCAATTCGCCATCGCCCATGTTTACATAAACAATGTGATCGTCTTTATCTAATTTTTTAGCCAAAGCTACACCCACACCAACTGACAAACCTTGTCCCAAAGAACCACTTGCGATTCTTACACCTGGCAAACCATCATGGGTTGTTGGGTGTCCTTGTAAACGGGTGTTGATTTTGCGAAAAGTTGCCAATTCACTAACAGGGAAATAACCACTTCTAGCCAATACACTGTATAAAACTGGACTAATGTGACCATTTGATAAAATGAACACGTCTTCGTTTTTAGCTTCTTGGGTAAAATTGGCTGGCTTGTGGTCCATTAATTGGAAGTAAAGTGCTGTTAAATAATCAGCACATCCAAGTGAACCGCCGGGGTGACCGCTTTGAACAGCGTGCACCATCCTTACAATATCACGTCTAACCTGAGATGCGATTTGTTGTAATTCTAGTGTAGTAGGCATGGAATATAAATTGACTGCAAAAATGACCTAAAAAAACGAGGAATAAAAAAGCTTTTTAGGTTATTTATAAACGAATAATAAACGGCTTACAAGAGTTCAAATTGATCGGCATCATCCAAGACCGGAAATTGTAATCTGTACTCATCCAAAGAAACTTTGTTTAAATAAAATTGGAACACTTTATCGTCGGATCCAAAACCAATTTCTTCGCCCAAATAGTTTATGATACCTGAGTTGCCAATATGGTCAACCCCATTTCCATCTTGACCAATTCTATTACATGCTACAACATAGGTTTGGTTTTCAATGGCCCTTGCCTTTAACAATTGCTGCCATGCATAATTGCGTTTTTGTGGCCAATTGGCAACATATACCATTAAATCTATTCCACAATTATTGCGGCTATAAACTGGGAATCTAAGATCATAACAAATCAAAGGACAGATTCTCCAACCTTTATAATCTATAACCAAACGGTCTTTCCCTGCTGAATAGTGCTTGCTTTCGTCTCCGGGACTGAACAAATGTCTTTTATAGTACCATTGAATTTCTTGCTCGGGATTGACAAAGGCCAAGGCATTGTAATATTTCCCTTGGTCGTAATGCATAAAGCTACCCATAATTGCTGAATTGAGTTTCGCACTCATGCGCAACAACCAGGCAACTGACTTCTCACTAGATTCTTTCGCTAACGATTCAGGTTTCATGCTAAAACCGGTAGAAAACATTTCGGGCAAAACGATTAAATCACATTCCTTAATCCCTTCTATTTTGGATTCAAAATGTTGGAGATTTGCATCCACATCCTCCCAATGCAATAGGGTTTGCACCACAGCAATGTTTATAGCTTGCATAAAATATCTAATGCTTTATTAAGGGTGTCGTTCGATTTCGCAAAACAAAATCTTAATACTTTATGGTCGGTCTTGCGCATATAAAAAGCAGACACAGGAATGGAAGCCACACCTATTTCTTTGCATAAATAATTGGCCATTTCTACATCAGATTGCTCTGAAATCTTTTCATAGGTAACCGATTGAAAATAGCTGCCATTGCAATCAATCATTTTAAATTTCGATGACTTCAAACCTCTGCGAAACAAGTCTCTTTTCTCTTGGTAAAAGGCGCCTAAACCTAAATACAATTCCTTATTTTGAAGAATTTCAGCATAAGCATGTTGTATCGGTGTATTGGCAGCAAAAGCCATGAATTGATATGCCTTGCGTATTTGTGCCATAATATTTTCAGGTGCCAACAAATAACCCATCTTCCATCCTGTTGTATGGTAAGTCTTGCCAAATGAAGAAACAATGATACTGCGTTGTGCCAACTTTGGATAACGCGCCACCGATTGGTGTTCAATTCCGTCAAAAATTATATGCTCATATACTTCATCACTTAATATAAGTGCATCCGTATTGGTAATTAGTTTTTCTAACTTACGCATGTCTTCAGAACTCAAAATCGATCCACTCGGATTGTGCGGAGAGTTAATAATGATCATGCGTGTTCTGATGTTGATTAACTTTCGTATTTGATCCCAATCTATTCTATACTCAGGAAATTGCATTTCATATACAATCGCCTTTCCTCCCGCCAACTCTATTGATGGAATATAAGAATCATAAGCTGGCTCAATAACGATTACCTCATCATTTTCTTTGATTAATGCATTAATGGTGGCATATATTCCCAAGGTTGCACCTGGCACAATGGTGATTTCGGTCTCAGGATTGTAAACCGCAGAATACAAGGATTCAGTTTTTTGAGCGATTTGCTCCCTTAGTTTCATCAAACCTGGCATAGGTGCATATTGGTTGTGACCCAAATCCATTGCTTTCGAAACAAGATTTTTCAATTCTGGAGAACAATCAAAATCAGGAAAACCTTGGGCCAAATTAATTGCATTGTGGGCCTGAGCCATGCTCGACATCACTGAAAAAATGCTGGTTCCCGCCTGGGGTAGCTTGTTGTTTAAATTGCCTTCAAATTTCACTATGAGCAAAGGTAAATATAAAAAAAGGTATAAATACTCATGTCAATGATTTGTGGGAAAATGAATTCAAACTAATTTATCAAAAACCAATTGTAGCAAATTTTTATTCCCTCATTTTTAATGATTTAGCCTTAACTTTAAAATAATACTCAAAAAAATAATTTTAATTCAAATAATAATTCTACTTTTGTGGCGGTGAAAACTAAGTATTAATACTCAAATGAGTAAAATTACTTAAGAGTAACAATGAGGATGAACAACACAAATACACAAATATATGAATTTCAAGTACACTTTAAACGTCTTAGCGGCAGCACATTCTAGCGCCTCTAACAATTTTCAAAAATCTAATTCAAAAGCCAAAGGTTTCAACACCTACAGTTTTTTGGGTAAATTCCTTTTTAACTTTTTACATATTAGTCACTAAAATATTCTAATATTTTAATTGATTTTTTTCAAGCACGTGCAATTCAAAATTGCATAGTCAGGGCTTGCTCAATTTAAAATTTAAAAGTCACTAATTACACAAACAAAAGATGAAACAAATTTTCACCTTATTGCTATTGGCTTGCAACAGCTTATTTGCTCAATACAATCCTACTATGCGCATCAACTTCGGAGGAAGTAGTGCAATTGTAAGATTACAAGCTGGTTACTTTGTTAACCCAATTGGGAAAACAGCCAAAGAAGCAACAACACAGAAACAAAGTTCATTGTCAAGCATGCGTCTTGGTTTTGAATCAATGTTTATAATAAACAACCGCGGAAGATTCTCTGAATCTGTTTCAAGAAATGCTCCAAGATTCCTTGTATTTAGAGTTAACCACGATGGTATAAAATCAAGTACCTTAAGCTCTGTATCTTTAGCAACCGCTTTAAAATGCAGGACTTCAATTCCATTATTCGGTCAAGTTAAAGGTTATTGGAGTATTGGTGCAGCTATGAGAAATAACGGCATACATAATCCTGAAATAATTGAAGCTAAGAATATGATAGGTGGCCGATTGGCATTCAATGTTTACAATAAGAAAAGTGCACTACAGGCTGAAGTTTGCGGATTTGCAAACAAAGCCATCGTAAACGTCATGGTATACAAAAAACTAAGTTCTCATTTAATGATCAGCACTGGTTATGAATATGAACAAGGCGTTGCTGGACTTAGTGCACTAATAGGCAGCTGCAGAATTACTGCAAGCACGCGAATTTCGCAAAACAAACAATTACAACATGGCATTACATTTATTGCCAATTTGTAAAACCAAACGATAAAACAACATTCTTTAAGAGAGTGTATAAGATATTTTTGTGTGTGTAAAGAGCAGGTTTAATCTTGCAAAATCAATCAACAACCCACCCGCTTCGGCGGGTGGACTTTTTTAAGGCCTTTTGTACTTAAAAAAAACTTAACCCATCGCTTATATGGGCCCAAAAACCACCGAGTTCTTTTAGCCCTTCTTTTCCAAGAGTAGCATAAGGCAACCATGAATTTTCCTTTTGTTTGACCAAAACTTCAATGGCATTTACATCAGGAAATACTTTGTAGTCAAATTTGGTGTTTTCTAATGCGATGTAACCCGTGTAATAAAAATCTAAGTTTTTGCTCTGGGCATATTCAATCTTCAGCAACATTAAATATTTTCCCAAACTGAATTTCTTATAATCAGGGTGGTAAAAATTCATATTCCCCATAATAACCTTCTCCCCTTCATCAAAATAAGCTGCGGCAATTAACTTTCCATTGTCTCTTACTTGTATGGTTTTAGAATTAAACTCTACTGTTTTCTCTGAATTTAGCAGAAAATGAAAAACACTTTCATGGGCATCAAAATCCATACTGCTGCGGTAGGTTTCATACATTGAATTTATTTCATCGTTGTATACCGCTGCCCCAATTTCAACACTAAACCGTTTGTTCAATTTGTAAATTTTATGGGATTGAATATCCTTAATCAAATCCAAACGGGTGCGCAACCAAAAGCAATCGTATGCCCTTTCTGTAACCGTATCATAAAACTCGTCGGTCGTAAAAACATTCTGCCGCATTCTGTAATACCCCATTGCCAGCAGCAAATCCAAGTTATGCCCAGTCAAATCTAGCGGTATGATGTCTTCTTCCTCCAAATTTAGTATTTGTTATAAAGTTCAAAGGTAAGAAGAAATATTATCGAGAAATTGAGAAAACGAGAAATTGAGAAATTG
>JAOASJ010000083.1 GCA_030158725.1 Bacteroidia bacterium | reverse complement strand
GAGCACAACGCCGCAGATGGCAGCTCAAAATCCACAAAAAAAACGCGAGACCTTGTCGAGCCCCAAACAATCTTCCGAAGACCATTTTTGGGATTATGAGCAGCGGCTGTTAGGCGCGCGCAATAAGTGGTAGAAACTTCAATACGTTAACTAGAATCCTGTCTATTAAAGATAAACAATGTGACAACAACAACAGGGCTGAGTTAAGTCCAAAATACGAGAATCAACGTAAACTAAAAGAATTTTCTATTGCCTCACTCTTGCCCTTGCTCTTGCCCCTAATGCACATGAGCATTTTTTGAGTGAGCGCAACGACACAGACGCCCGCTCATAATTTCAAAAATTAAAACCAGTCTTTCATTTTGTCAAAAAACCCCTTCTCCTTCTTCGCATTTTTCGGCGAGAAGTTCTCAGAGTCTTTTAATTTTTTCAAAAGATCAGCTTCATCTGAACTAACTTTTTTAGGAATCCAAATGTGGACCATTATTAATTGGTCGCCTGTATGGTAACCATTTACTTCAGGGAAACCCTTGCCACGAAGGCGCAGGACTTTACCACTTTGGGTACCTGGTTCTATGCTAATTTTTGCCTTGCCATCAACCGTTGGTACTTCTATGCTGCATCCAAGGATGGCATCGGTAACACTGATGGCAAGATTATAAATAACGTGGTTGTCTTGGCGTTCAAGTTCTGGGTGCTTTTCCTCTTCAACAAGGATTAGCAAATCGCCATCTATTCCTCCTCCTGGTGCAGCGTTGCCTTTGCCACTGATGGACAATTGCATACCCTCTTGCACACCTGCAGGGATTTTGATGGTAGTTTCAATCTCTTCGTACACCAAACCGTGTTCATTGGCTCCTGCTGGTTTGTTAGACAAAGTTTTTCCACTTCCACCACAGTGTGGGCAAGCAGAAACAGTTTGCATTTGACCTAAGAAAGTTTGGGTAATACGGTTTACTTGTCCGGTACCGCGACAGGTTGTACAATCTTTAAAAGTTGCGCCTTTTGCAAGGACTTGTTTGCGGTATTTTATTTTCTTTTCGACACCATTTTTAATATCGATGAAAGACAATTTTAATTTAATACGGATGTTGCTACCAACATTGGCGCGGGTACGACCGTTTCTTCCACCTTGTTGGCCAAAGAAATCGCCAAAACCGCCACCACCACCGCCGCCGAAAATATCGCCGAATTGACTGAATATGTCATCCATATTCATGCCTCCACCATAAGAACCTCCGCCTGCAGCGCCACCAACACCTGCGTGACCGTATTGGTCATAGCGTTGTTTCTTTTGCGCATCACTTAATACTTCGTAAGCTTCGGCTGCTTCTTTAAATTTCTCTTCGGCCTCTTTGTTGCCAGGGTTTTTATCTGGATGGTATTTAATAGCCATCTTGCGGTAAGCCTTTTTAATCTCATCCGCAGAAGCACTCTTTGTTATTTCGAGTATGTCGTAAAAATCTCTTTTTGCCAAAATATTTAATTATTTATTCGCCAACTACCACTTTTGCAAACCTGATCACATGGCCATTAAGGGTATATCCCTTTTCGGTTTCGTCAATTACTTTACCTACCATATCCTCGCTAGGCGCAGGAATATTGGTGATGGCTTCGTGTAAATCAACATTGAACTCTTGTCCAACGCTTTCAATACTTTTTAAACCTCTAGCATTTAATATTGAATTAAATTGATTGTGTATCAATTCAACACCTTCTTTGTAGGCTTCAAAACTGTTGGTAGAACTTGATTTTTGAGCGCGTTCAAAATTATCTATGACAGGCAATAAAGCCAACATGACATCTTTACCCGCGGTTTGTAAAATTTCTGATTTTTCTTTTACAGACCTGCGTCTGTAATTGTCAAATTCAGCATACAATCTTAGATATTTATCATTGGCTTCTTGGACTTGCTTTTTAAGCACTTCCATTTCATTCTCTACAGTCTCAGTTGTCTCTGCTGGGGCATCTTGAGGATTCTCCTGCAAAGGCAATTCTTGTTCTAGATTTTCGTCTAAGTTATTTAGCTCTTCGGTCATACTCCACAACCTTGTCAAAAACATTGCCAAGCCCTCAAAACTGACACAATGTCGGAAATTTCTCGGAAATAAAAGTAAAAAGGAAAAGCTATGGCACTATTTCAGCAAATTGCTGACGTTGGCTTCCAATTCGTGGGTGGTATTGGCACTGTATACTTGCTTACCTGAAGTATTGAAAACAATAAATTTAGGCAAGGTAGTAACACCGTATTTAAGTGCCATTGGAGAGTCGTATTTTTTGAAATCACAGAAGTGGTCTTTCCAAACCAATTCATCTTCTTCGATAGCTGCTTTCCATGATGCTTCATCTATGTCTAGAGAGACACTAACAAATACAACCTTTGGATTTAATTTAAATGTTTGGTAAACGTGTAAAAGCGTTTTGTTTTCATTACGGCTGGTTTTACTCCATGAAGCCCAATAATTTAAAACCACAATTTTACCTTTGTATTTGTTTAGTTCAAAGGTATCGCTGTGTTTGATATTAGGCGACAATGCATCTGCATTTTTAAAGCCTTGTAAGAGCATGAATGCTGCAAACAAAACACTGAATAAGAAAACAAACTTTTTCATACCGTTGGGGTCTTTTAATCAATTCTTACAATATCCGCACCAATTTGGTTTAGACGTTGGTCAATGAACTGATAACCCCTATCAATTTGCTCGATATTGCGTATGGTACTTACACCATTGGCACTCATTGCAGCGATAAGCATAGCAACACCTGCACGTATATCTGGCGAGCTCATGGTAATGCCTTTCAAAGGCACTTTTTTATCCAAGCCCATGATGTTAGCACGGTGTGGATCGCACAATATAATTTTAGCCCCCATATCGATTAGGTTATCGACAAAGAACAAACGGCTTTCAAACATTTTTTGATGAATCAGCACATTGCCTCTGGCTTGGGTAGCTGTAACTAAGATTATACTAATTAAATCGGGGGTAAAACCAGGCCAAGGCGCATCCGCAATGGTTAAGATACTGCCATCTATGAAAGATTCGATTTGGTAGTTCTTTTGAGAAGGGATATAAATATCATCGCCTCTAAATTCCATTTGTATACCTAGGCGTCTGAAGGTATCTGGAATAACACCCAATTCAGATATTTGACAATTTTTAATGGTGATTTCACTTTCGGTCATAGCGGCTAAGCCGATAAAACTTCCAATTTCAATCATGTCCGGAAGCATGGTGTGCTCAGTGCCTCCAAGACTTTCAACGCCTTCAATGGTTAAAAGGTTAGAGCCTATACCAGATATTTTTGCGCCCATGCGGTTAAGCATTTTACATAATTGTTGTAAATAAGGTTCACAAGCCGCATTGTAAATGGTGGTGGTGCCTTCAGCTAAAGCTGCAGCCATTAGTATATTGGCAGTTCCGGTGACAGAAGCTTCATCAAGCAACATGTATGCACCTTTTAAACGGCCATTTTCTGCACTAACTTTATAGAATTGTTCATCGGCTAGGTACTCAAACTTTGCCCCTAACTTCATAAAACCGATGAAGTGGGTATCCAGTCTTCTTCTACCAATTTTATCGCCACCAGGTGAAGGAATATAACCTTTACCGAAGCGCGCCAACAAAGGACCGATTATCATTATAGAACCGCGAAGTCCAGCACCTTTGGATTTAAAATCAACTGAATTCAGGTATTCTAAATCGATGTTGCTTGCTTTGAATGTATAAGAAGATTCGCTGAGTTTTTTAACTTCAACGCCCAATTCACCCAAGAGTTCTATTAATTTTAGAACATCTCTAATTGCAGGAATATTGTGAATGGCAATTTCCTGATCGGTGAGTAAAACGGCTGATAAGATTTGCAAAGCTTCATTCTTTGCACCTTGAGGAATAATTTCACCTTGGAGTTTTTTTCCCCCAGTAACTTTAAACGTAGACATGCCGCTTTAATTATTTTTTATAAAAATTCTTTTTGTTTTTGTTGTTGTGAAACTTGTTGTTGCTTCCTGGACCAGGATGCTTGAAGAATTTCTTCTTTCTTTGTTCTAAAGTAATTTCAAGTTCTTCAGGATTAACCTTTAGTTTGTTTTGAGAAATTACCTCTAGGTGTTCTGCTAATTGCGCATTGCTTAAATTCTCATTGTTCCAATTGCGGGATGAATTGGTCATGAAAGAAGCCAAAAGATTTAAGAATTCGCCTTGTAATTCAGGATTTTCAATAGCGGTTGCTTTGTTTACCATGAATTGCAAATTACGTCCGTAGAATCTAAATTTAATGGGCTGAGAAGGGTATTCTATTTTCTCTGGCTTTTGAGCTATCTTAGTCCTTTCAGGCATCGGAAATGGGCCATCAACATCCAATTTATAATCAGAGATAATATAGAGATGGTCCCAAAGTTTTTGTTTGTAATCAGCTTGGTCTTTAACGGTCGGATTTAAAATCTCCATCACAGAAATTAAGGCATCGGCCATTTTAAGTCTTTTATCTTTATCTGCAATACTTAGAACATGTTCTACCATATCTTGGAAAGAACGTCCGTATTCAGAAATAATCAGCTTTTTAGCTTGGGTATTGTAATGAAATAAATCGGGCATATTTGCTTTTCAAAGGTAGTTCTATTTCTCCATAATAAAAAAAACCTGCAAACTTGGTTTGCAGGTTTTCTTAAAAGAGTTTATTGATTAATCTTTTTTGATTATTTCTTTGTTTTTAGGTTCGAAAGTGATGACGTGGGTTTTGCCATTGATTTGGAAATCCAATTTCAAATTGTCATTTTTCAACATGATGATGTTAGATTTAACAATTGAAGTATCGTTGCCAACTGGGTAAGCTAAATCGCCATTGCCATTAGCACCGAAGTTAATTGTTTTATATTTATCACCGAAAGCCCATTTACCGCTTTGTTTCAATTTTTTGAACAATAGGTTGTTTACACTAAATGCACCTAAGATGTCTTGGTATACTCTTGTGTCTTTAGCTGATGGAGCTAATAATTTGTCGCCAGATGGAGAAACATAACCGTCTACATAAGACATGTTCATTGCATAATTATAATTTCTGGTCATTACAAAAATCATCTCGATAGAATCTCCTGCAGCAGTGAATGATTTTTTAGCTGCAGCATCTTCTGTACCATCAATTTGGTATCCTGTAATTTTCCATTCGTTTGCTACTCTGTCTCTTTTATTTCTAAAAGAAATACCCGGACCTTCATCATATTTACAACCTGTGAAAATAATTGCTAAGGCTGAAACTAATACCAACGATAGATTTTTTAAGCGTGTCATTTTACTTTAAATTTTGTGCAAAGATATAGCTAAACTCCTTAATTGTCAATAAGATTTCGAAATTAGAAATAGAATAATAGTTTAATATTCCCTCTTGCATTGTCAGTATCTAGTGAAATATTGGTAGTTTTAGGGTTCACTTCTTTTGACTCAGTAGTGGCTGTACCTGCTGTAAAATCATACTGTTCAAAGGTTTGCTTTGGCGCTGAATTGAATGTAAAATCAGGTCCATATCCCAACTCTCCTCCGATTGAAAAATTTGGGGCAATAAAGTATTCCACACCCACAAATCCTCTGAAACCTATTGAAAATGAGTTAGATAAAGTAAATTCTGTCAACCTTCTAAACCCAGTGTCCAAATTTTCCAATTTATTACCATATTCGAATTTGTCTTTTCCTGAGCTAAAGCCAATAAATCCTTCTACTCCGTATACGCCTTGCATTCTGGTATTGCCTCTACGCTTTTCCATACCAAAACTTAATCCAATATTTTTATTTCTACGTTTATAAACATCACTAACCATAGCATTTTGAGCTGCGCCAGGACTTAAATCAAGGACATTATATGTATTGGTGATATTCGAAATTCCAATTCTAAAGTTAGCACGGTAAGCCATATTATTGGTCTTCATGTATTTCCCGTAAATGGTTTGATCTGAATTTGTAAACGTGAAACTTGGAGAATTAGAACCCGTTGAGTTGTTAAACATATTTCCAAAGTAATTAAAAAACGGATTGGCATTAATCCCAATACAATAGTTTCCTCTTTGGGGTAAAATCATAATTCCTCTTTTGTTTTTTAGCACCGGCTGTTGTTCCGCAAATGCTGATAAACTGAAAATAGATAAAATAATAATGAAGTGTTTTTTCATCTTGCAAAAGTATTGTTTTTTATGGATGTATCATCAATTTGGCAAATTTCAAGACCAAGGTTTTTTGCCCTACCTCGTCAAAATTAATAATAGCCTTTTTATTGTCGCCATTGTCTTCGAGCTTTTGAACAGTGCCCATTCCAAATCTTTGGTGTTCGACCAATTGACCCTCTTGAATTTCACTGGCATCATTTGGTTTAAAATTCTCTGAAGATTTAATTTCCGGCAAAGGTCTAGCCGTTTGCTTTCCTACAAACATTCCATAACCAGTACCGAAAGCTTTGTCTGTAGATTTTTGCTTTGCTTGAAACAAAGGTTCTCTAATACCAGGAACGGCGCTAAAATCTAAATACTTCGAATCTATTTCTTCAATAAAACGACTTGGCTCACATGGTATCAAATTGCCGTATTTGAAACGCGAGGTTGCGTATGATAAAGTTAATTTCTCTTCTGCTCTTGTGGCTGCTACATAAAACAAGCGGCGTTCCTCTTCTAATTCTTGACGGCTACTCAAACTTAATTGACTTGGGAAAAGGTTTTCTTCCAAACCAACCACATAAACATTCCTGAATTCTAATCCCTTGCTGCTGTGAATGGTCATTAAAGTGACTTTATTCTTATCGTCGTCGTCTTTATCAGCATCAGTGTACAAAGCAATATCCTGTAAGAAAGCTGATAAATCTTTTTCTTTTTCAGAGGTATCGTCTTCGGTAAACTCCTTCATTGCGTTTAACAACTCAACCAAGTTTTCATGCTTAGAAACACCCTCTACCGTTTTATCTTCATACAAAGTTTTTAATAGTGTCGATTGCTTCGCTACATATTCCGCGATTTCATACGCATTTTTTGTGTTCAACATTGTTTGGAAGCTGCTGATCATCATGTGAAAATCGCGCAAATGTGCAACAGCAGCACCCAAAACTGGATAGTTGTGTACCTCAGATAAAATACCCCAAATTGTTTTTTCGTTTTCCGCTGCCAAAACCAATAATTTGTCAATAGTCGTGTTTCCAATTTTACGGGCTGGATAATTAATAATACGCTTTAAAGCCTCTTCATCATTAGGATTTACAACTACCCTTAAATATGCAATCATATCTTTTACCTCTTTTCTTTGGTAAAAGCTCATGCCACCATAAATTCGATAAGGTATGTTTAATTTCCTTAAAGATTCTTCAAAGGCCCTACTTTGTGCATTGGTACGGTATAAAATCGCAAAATCAGAATTTGCTTTTTGCTTTTGATTTTTTTCCTCAAAAATACTATTGGCCACAGCTTTGCCCTCCTCGTTATCGCTTGGCGATTTGAAGATAGAAATTTTATCCCCTTCTGGATTATCGGTGTAAATTTTCTTGTCTAACTTTTCTTTGTTGTTGGCTATAATACTACTGCTGGCATTCACAATATTTGAAGTACTTCTGTAATTGTGTTCCAGTTTAAACACATTTAAATCAGGATAGTCTTTTTCAAAGTTTAGAATATTGGCAATATTGGCACCCCTAAACGAATAGATACTTTGTGAATCGTCGCCAACCACACAAAGATTTTCGTACATGGCGGCCAAACTTTTCACAATCATATATTGGCAAAGGTTGGTATCTTGATACTCATCTACCATAATAAATTTAAATTTATGTTGGTATTTATTCAAAGCATCAGGGTGGCCTTTTAACAATGCATAGGTATTGAGCAAAATATCGTCGAAGTCCATTGCCCCAGATTTAAAACAGCGGGCTTGGTAGGCTGCAAATATTTTCGAAAGCAAGGGTCTACCAGTTGAAGCATCTGCTTCTAATAGTTCAGGAATTTTAATGTATTCTTTGGCGGTGATTAAACTGTTTTTACAATTACTAATGCGGTTGTAGACCACACCAGGTTTGTACAATTTCTCATCAAGGTTCATTTCCTTGACTATGGTTTTAATCAAACTTTTAGAATCGTCGGTATCATAGATCGTAAAATCTTTAGGGTAACCAATTTTCTCCGCCTCTACCCTTAATATTTTTGCAAATACAGAGTGAAATGTTCCCATCCAAATATTCTTTGCTTCGCCACCAACAACCGTTTCAATACGGTGCTTCATTTCTTTGGCCGCTTTGTTTGTAAATGTAAGGGCTAAAATATTAAACGCATCATTGCCTTCTTTAATGATGTGGGCAATACGGTAAGTTAGCACACGTGTTTTTCCACTACCAGCACCGGCAATAATCATTACAGGACCTTTAATACACATCGCCGCTTCGCGCTGTGTTTCGTTCAATTTATCTAAATACGGAGGGTGACTCATTTCAATATTACTCCAAATTTCAAGGCTTAAAAATATTTTTATTCCTGTAAAATTTAGAATCTACAAAACTAAAAGAACTTTGTGATTTGTTATTCACAAAGTTC
>JAOASJ010000082.1:6983-8680 GCA_030158725.1 Bacteroidia bacterium | reverse complement strand
ACTAAGGTCACCAACAATTCTTGGATTCTCGTATTTCCGAGGAAACTACATGGGGTAAACTAGGGTCATTTCGGTTACTAATGGAATTGATGGTTCAAAAAGATTGAAAATAGAAATTTTATAGATATTATTGATGGATTAAAAGTCATCAGAGTAAATGTTTGACATACCAAAAGAAAAATATAGATTTTATGCAGGCTTGGTCTTGTTTTTTGTTTATGTCTTTGCTTTGTTGTACGGTGAATATTACCATGAATTGTGGCGCGATGAGGTAAGGGCCTTGTCAGTTGCCAAACAAGCACAGTCGTGGCTCAATTTACCCAATTTGTTGCGCAACGAAGGCCATCCGATTTTGTGGTATTCTCTATTGTTTATTGGATATAAAACAACGGGTTCAGTATTGGTGCTGCCCATACTTAGTTTGTTTTTTGCTTTTGCTTCTGCATATTTGTTGTTGTTCAAATCGCCTTTCCCAATTTGGTTTTCATGCCTGTACCTCTTTGGTTTTTGGGGTTTGTATTCTTATGGCATCAACTGTAGAAATTATGGTATAGCGGCATTTTTGATGTTTTGGTTTGTGCATGTTCGCCGCACCCATAAAGACCGTGTTTTTATCCAAGCCTTGCTTTTGTTTTTGGCCGTGCAAACCAATGCCTATATGTCGGTTTTCGCAATAATAGTTGCCTTTCAAGAATTTATCTTTGATAAAAACAGAAACATAAAAACCATAGGTTGCTTCTCTTTTGTTATGTTGTCTTTTGTCTTGCAGTTTTTAACCACCATGCCAGACAGCAGTAGCCAAGTTGTAACACAATTTAAATGGGCCGAGTTTTATTCTTTTTGGGACATTGGTTATGGCTTTAATGGATTCTTGTATTCTTGGTTTCCATATAAACATGGCTTTTTAACCTTGGTGTTTTATTTGTGTTTGCTGCCTTTTGTATTTAATCCAAAAGCATTTATCGGATTATGGATTTCTGCAGTATTCATGTGTGTGTTCTCATTGTGCGTGCGCGATAACTTTTTACACCACCAAGGCATGTATCTTGTTCTGCTTTTGTCGTATTTGTTTTTGTATTGGGAAGAAATATTTAAAGATAAAAAGAGATTCAAAATCATTCTAAGAACCATTGGTTTAATTTCAATTGTTTTTCTGCTGGTCAATAATTTACATAGGGGTTTTATAGAGTATACAAACGACCTAAAGATGTTGAAGACTGATGCCGTGAATGCGTCGCGGTTTTTCGCCCTACACCAAGGAAGTAATGAGGTTTGGATTGCAGAGCCCGACTATATTATGGAACCAATTATGTATGGCGTTGACCATGCATTTTATTTGCCACGAGAGAATCGATTTAACACTTATGTGCACTTCACCAAAGCAAATGATTCTATCTTACATTTGAGTAAAATATTGTCAGTTAATGATTCATTTATGCGTTTAGGGAAAACCTGTTTGATTGTTTTGGAACACAAAGTGCAAGCCAACGATTCCTTTTACCAATACAGCATGAAGCGCTTTGAATTGGGAGAAGCAGCCAAACAAGAATTTTTAAACCACTACCAATTGTTGGATTCATTTATTGAAAACTATTACACCGACGAGCATTATTATATTTATAGGAAGAGTCCCTGAATGAGAGTAAATATGAATGTGAATGCGATATATAAAGATAACGAAATCACATCGCATTTCC
>JAOASJ010000082.1:0-6883 GCA_030158725.1 Bacteroidia bacterium | reverse complement strand
ATTTCCTATTGCCTCCCTCAACAATACTCCCTTCGGTCGTGAAATCGCTTCGCTAAGTTCTTGCTGTTGTGGATTCAGTTTTCTTTTGGCTTTGCAAAAGTGAACTGAATCCCTCTATTGATTCACAAACTCAACAAAGAAAGTGCTGCCAACATTCGGGGTGCTTTCTACCCAGATGCGGCCGTTCATGGATTCGATTTGGGTTTTGGTCATGTATAAGCCGTAACCCTTGGCAGATGGGTGTTTGTGGAAAATCTTGCCAATTTTAAAGAGACTGTTTTGGTGCTTTTCAAGGTCTATTCCCAAGCCATTGTCTTTGATGCTAAGAAGAATATTGCTGTTGAACCTTTCGGTTTTAATTTCAATGCGTGGATCTCGGTCGGGTGATTTGTATTTAAGTGCATTGCTGATTAAGTTGTGCAATATGCTTTTTAAATATTTTGAAGGAAAACGAAGGGTAGGTGCTTGTTCGCAATTAACAATAATTTCAGCCTTAGATTTTTCGATTTCTATGTCTAAACTTTGGCAAATGAGTTTGACGTCTTTTTGAACTTCGTTGATGTCAAGTTTAACCGAACTGTCTTGTTTCACTTGCAGCGATTCCACCAATTCGTTAAAGATTTCATTTAAGCTTTCTATAACTGGTTCAACCTTGTCTATCATCTCGTTTTTCTCAGCTTCATCGGTGGCATCTTGCATGAATTTAATCAACATAGAAATGTTGACCAAGGGGCCTCTTAAATTGTGAGAGACGATGTTACAGAAATCATTGAGCTGCTCGTTTTGATAAGAAAGCTGTTTCGTTAAAGTAATTTGTTTCTCCTCCATTTCTATGCGCTCGGAGATGTCTATGCCATAGCCTATAACGATGCTTACATTGTTGTCTTTGTCAAGAATAGGAACAAGATGTTTGAGCATGGATGTTTTCTCTCCATTCTTTGCTATGATGGTTTCTTCCCATCTTACTTCTGTCTTTTGTGTGATGGCATCATAGAATTTATTTTGATTGTGTATGGCAATGGTAATATCAATGCCTGTGGCATCTATACAATCAAAATAGTTTTTACCAATAACATATTCGCGCACTCTAGGATCTTCAATGGTTGAAGGATTAATGAACAAATAATTGTGATTTCTGTCAAACACTAAAATATTAGGAGGAAGAGAATTTAATATCGTTTCATAAAACGTTTTGAGTTCTCTGGTTTTTTCCTCTGCAAGAACTTCCGCACTGATGTCTTGAAAAATACCAATGAGTATGCTGCCTTCTTTGTTGTTTTCTAATACACGGCCTTCAATGTGGAAGTATTTTGGAGCATTCAGCAATTTGGCTTTTTCAATTTTAAATCCACCTTTTTGTTTAACTGCTTTGAAAATTGTTTTGGTAATTTCCTCGCCATTTTCAAAGTTTTTAAGAATCTTTTTTATGCCTTTTGAAAAGTCAACGTGGTGCTCATCGAACATGCTGATGAGTTGATCAGACAGTTCGAGTTGACGGGTAAGTATGTCCCACGTAAAGTTGCCCAATTTGGCAATTTTTTCAGCGTTTTTAAGGTTGTAACTGGCTTTGGTTAAGTGGGCAGTTTTCTTTTCAATGGTTATGCTGAGGGTGTCGTTGAGTTTGTTAAGTTCTTTGTTCTTTTTGAAAAGCTCGTGTGAACTCTGAGAGAGAATGTTTTCAATATGCGCAATGTCTTGGTCATAGTCTAAGTATGCTGAGTTAACAACATCAAGAAACGCTTCTAAGTCCTCCTTGGTAACTTCTTTTAAAGAACCAAGGTGGTCTTTGATTTGCCGCTTTAATAATCTATGAAAATTGCTTTTTATCATTTCTCAGAAAATGAAGTCAAGGTCATTGTTTGGTTGTGTAGTTTGCAATCTTGTTCGCCTTTTGATTTTAGCAGTTCACCATAAGAATAGAAACCAGCAAAATGGGTGTTTCCATTGAATTGATCGGTAACGGCTTCAATCTCATCTTGTGTTAATTGTTTAAGTACCAATTTTCGTCCTACGCAGCTAACCATTAAAACAAGTTCTGGTTCAGACTGTATATTTTCACCGATAATATTGGCTGCTTTTTCAGCGCCATCTATTATGCGGTTGACATTGGCTTTCATAAGACGAACGGAAGAGCCCGTAGGAATATTGCCAGCAAAGGTCATGCTTTTATCGGTTTCGTTTATTCCTAAAATGGTTCTTACAAGTACTTCTGAATTTTCAGACTCGCGCATTTCAAGTGGGAAGAAAAGGGCAGAGCCTGGAAGGTCTTTTGACAATTCGCCGAGGTAAGATTTATATAAATCGAGGGCTGGTTGGTTGTCAATTTCGTATACCACATTGTCAACACTTTTTGTAACAAAACGGTCCATTCCAAAACTGTCCCATCCACCAAAAGAGGCGGTATGTGTTTGTATGTCGCCATAGAATCCAACGGCTGATATACAGTTGGGAACAAATTGTTTTTCGCGGTTGCATACCAAGGTCTCTTGAAAAGCAGCGCCATCACCTGCTAGTCCACCTGACACATTCACTTCAGGTGCAATAATTGAATTGATGCCATCCAATAAGTGTGTGCCATTTACGGCTATGCCATCGGAAAGGATAAAGATGTGTTTTAAACTGTCTGCTTTAAGTGATTTTGCAATGCTTTGACCGACCGTAAATGAGTTTCCAACTTCATCAAGGTTGTAACTGCATTTTTTATACCTAGCTTTTTCTAATTTTATAGAACAGATGGAGAAGGATAATTCTGTAAACTTTTTATTTGAAATTTCACCCGCGGTACTACAACCCATAACATCAGAATCTGCAAAACTAGAAACAATTTGATTTTGAATTTCTGGGTCTTTAAGAAATGATTTATCAGAAAATATAAAATGAAGGTCGTAATCCTTTGCCTTAAATTCTGATAAATGATTGATTATTTGAGCTTTGTTGTTGAAAATGAATTGTGTAACCTTCATCTGTTGTTTGCTTGATTGGACTATGTTCTTCAAATGTAAAGCTTTAGATACTTAATGTCAATATAATTGACTTGTTTTTTGTGTTAAATTTTTAGGGCGAAATTCTAATTGCTTGAAAATAAAGATTTAAATTGTTTGAGATGGGTAAAAAATCTTGCAAAATCAGGACTAGATTAAATACTTATTTTAAAATTTTTTCAATTAAATTTTCATCCCTAAACAACTAAGTATAAACACTCAAAATATTTATATTTATTAAGTAATTTGTTGACTTACAAGTATTGGTATTGCAACAAAAAGTATTGAATATTTGATATTGTTTCCTATTGGTTTTCTTTTAAAAATAGTTTTGAGTAAAAATACTCATTTTTAGGCGGAACAACTTTTTTTATACATTTTCTAATTAGTACTTTTGTTCCTTATTTGTGTGTAAAACAGATATTGAAAATTTATATAAATATGTCAAAAAACAAATCAAAATTAAGTATTGCAGCTAGCTTTATTGCAGCATCAGTACTTGTCTTTGCTTCTTGTAGCAAAGAAAAAATTGCGGTTAACGCCGTAAACGAATCGGCAAACAACAACCTTACAGAAGTGGCAGTTGCTGCATCTAACATGGTTGCTAACCAAGCCTTGGTTAAATTCAGAAAAGGTACTCCAGCCAATGCTAAAAATGATGCATTCGCTAGGATTTCTGCTAGAACTGAAGAGTTTATTTTTACCAAATCAATGGAAGCTTCAGGTGAAACTGAAGGTTTGTATTTAATCAGCTTTCCAGCTGCTGTGCCTCAAGCATTAGTTGCTTTGCAAAGTATGCCTTTTATTGAGTTCGCTGAACCAAACTACGTTTACCAACACGCCGCTACTTCAAGTGATCCTTATTTCACAAACGGTAGTTTGTGGGGCATGAGCAACACAGGTTTCGGTTGTGGCGCACAAACTGCTTGGACCAATAACCGTACAGGTTCTTCTAATGTAGTTGTGGCTATTATCGACGAAGGTTTTGATAACCAACACGAAGATTTAGCTAGCAATAGCTGGATCAATCCAGGTGAAACAGCTAACGACGGTATTGACAATGACAACAATGGTTACATTGATGATGTATATGGTTGGGATTTTGATGGAAATAACAACAGCACATTTGATGGTGCTGGTGATGACCACGGAACCCACGTTGCAGGCACTATCGGTGCAGTGTCAAACACTGTTGGTGTAGTAGGTGTTAATTGGAATGTAAAAATGATGAGTTGCAAATTCTTAGGTTCAACTGGTGGTACTACTGCCAATGCGGTTAAAGCGGTTGACTACGTTACAGCTCTTAAAAATAAAGGCATTAACATCGTAGCTTCAAACAACTCTTGGGGTGGCGGCGGATTCAGCGCTGCTCTTCACGCAGCAATTTCTAGAGCCAACACTGCTGGTGTTCTCTTCATTGCCGCTGCTGGTAACTCTGGTACCAACAACGATGCTACTGCAAGTTTCCCAGGTAATTACTCAATCTCAAACAAATCAGGAGGTAAAACCTATGCTGCTTTGGCAAACATGATTGTTGTTGCTGCTATTGCATCTAACGGAACAAAAGCTTCTTTCTCTCAATATGGTGCTAAAACGGTTCATTTGGGTGCTCCTGGTGTGAATATTTTCTCTACACTTCCATATAATACTTATGGTTCTTACAATGGTACTTCAATGGCTACGCCTCATGTTACCGGTGCTGCTGCTTTATACAAATCTATCAACTCTGGTGCTTCTGCTTCAGCAGTTAAATCAGGAATCTTGACTAAGGTGACTAAAATTAGTTCTTTAACAGGAAAATGTACCACTGGTGGTCGTTTGAATGTTAGCGGATTCTAATTCGTAATTAAAATAATTTAATCTAAAATCCCACAACACCCTCGGTGTTGTGGGATTTTTTTTGCGATTTCATTTATTATTATATCTTTGTTCAAAGAATCAACAAAAAATTTAAATTATATCCTTATGAACACATTTTTGAAATTCGGTGCCACACTATTGCTGCTCATAGTTTGCAACAGTATTAATGCACAAAATGCTTTAGACTTTGATGGGGTTAACGATAAAGTCGACTGTGGAAATGATACATCTCTGCAGATTTCTGGTAAAAAATTAACCATAGAAGCATGGATATATCCAACCGTTTGGGGGAAAAATGTATACGACAACAACATTGTAAACAAAGAAGATAACTCGAGCAATTATGGGTATATGTTCCGTTGCGGTGCTGGAGGGAAATTGAATATGGGATTTGGTGATGGTTCTTGGAATGAAGTTACCAGTACCAATGTTGTTTTGTCTCTAAATACTTGGCAACATGTGGCCGGAACTTACGATGGGGTTAAAATGCGTTTGTATGTAAACGGCATACCAGTTGATTCATTCGCAACCACAGCATCAATTACCAATGCAAGTACAACAAACTTATTGTTGGGTTCCAATTTAACTTACGGTAGATATTTTCAAGGTATGATGGATGAAGTGCGTATTTGGAATATCGCTTTAGACAGTGCTGCCATTAATGCCAACATGAACCGTGAGTTGTGTGTGCGTCCGAAAAATTTAAAACTATATTATAAATTCAACCAAGGGAAAGCGGCCTCTAATAATCCTGGAGTTAAAAAAGTAAATGATTTAAGTTTGTATAGAAACCATGGAACTGCAAGCAATTTTGGTATGTCAGGTTCTTCTTCAAATTGGTTAAAGGGGCAAACCTACCTTAAAGATGCAGTCTATAAAAATGACACTGTATCAGCTTGTGCCCGTTGGGTAAGTCCGAGCAAACGATTTACATGGATTAAGTCGGGTGTATACCTCGACACACTTCCAACCGTGGTTATGGGTTGCGACAGTATAATCACCACCTACTTGACCATTCGTAAAGTGAGCAGCAACCAATTTAAAGCCTACGCTTGTAGTTCATATTTAAGTCCTAGTGGAAATTATCTATGGACCAAGTCTGGTGTCTATACTGACTTTTTGAAAAACTATGTGAATTGCGACAGTGTGTTGACCATAACATTAACTGTGGGAACCAAGCGTGATTCTATATATCCAAAGGTATGCAAATCATACACCTTCAACAGTGGTAAGAAGACTGTGTTTAACAGCGGAACCTATGTTGACACACTAAAAAGTTATAGAGGTTGCGACAGTTTGGTGGATGTGTTCTTAACCATTTACAAAGAAAGCAGTTCGAACATTACCATCAATACTTGCCAACAGTGGACTTCTCCTAGTGGAAAGCGGGTGTTTAAAAGTTCAGGTGTTTATGGCGATACCATTAAAAACTATTTGGGATGCGACAGTACCATCAGGATAACATTAAAAATTTTAAACAGCAGCAGCACCATCAATACAAGTGCATGTAACAAATACACTTCTCCAAGTGGAAAGTACACATGGACACAATCTGGTTCATACAAAGACACCATTAAGAATGTGTTTAAATGCGATAGTTTTATCAATTTTAATATCACCATTAAGAAAAGTACAACAGGACATTCAACCGCAAGTGCATGTTCATTGTATGTGCATCCAAGAACAAAGAAAAGAATTACCAAGTCTGGAATATACAACGATACCATGGTGAACTATATGGGTTGCGACAGCATACACATTATGAATATAACCATAGACAATGTGGATGTTAGTGTTTCTCAAAACGGAGCCGTGTTAAGTGCCAATACCAATACAGGAACTTACCAATGGTTGAATTGCAGCAATTACGGCGCCTTGAGTGGAGAAACCAATAAAGTATATACGGCTACTGCCAATGGAGCTTATGCTGTTGAGGTAACAAATGTATCGTGTAAAGACACTTCTGTTTGTTACACCGTTTCTGGTTTGAGTATAGAGAACTTAAAATCGAATTTGAACTTTAGTGTTTACCCAAATCCGAA
>JAOASJ010000081.1 GCA_030158725.1 Bacteroidia bacterium | reverse complement strand
TGCTTGGGTATTCGCTTCTGATACCATACCAGTAGTAACCACCATCACAGTTTTGAATGGTGTTGTTGTTGTAACGGTATTCGTTGTATGTTCCGTAGTTGTTCCAACCATGGAAATTATATGCAGATGAAGTACTAGCAGTAACGTCATTGTTGTCAGCCATATTACCGATTAGATCAAAGTAGTAGTTGAAATAATTATAACCTAAATAGTTATTGGTAAAAGCCATTACATTTTTAATGGTGTTGTTGTTAATTGTAAATTTATAACTTGAGTTACCGTAGTTATAGTATGTATAAAAAGAATACATAGTTGTAGGAGCAGTTGAAGGGGTAGCTCCAAAAAACGGCATATCGTGTAGACTGTTACCATCTAATTTGGTAGAACGGCTTGCAGCATATGAGTAGTAAGAATAAATACCATACAAAGTTGAACTGCTATTGTATGAAGTTGCATTTGCTCTTGAAATATCGTTACCCAATACTTGACAACCGTTGGTGTAATACAATCTAATAGCCATAGAATAGAAATTCTGAATGGTATTACCTGTAATGGTATTGTCTTGTGCAGTAGAGGTGTATGTTGAAGTACTACCTTGCATTGCGATACCGAATGCAGGACCTACACTATTTACATTGGTTGTACGCATCAAGTTCTTTTCAATTAAATTATACGAACCATGGTTGGTTGTAGAAGTTGTAGTTGCAGAAGTTGATGAAGTTGAATACGCGATGTAAGCACTAGAAGAAGTAGAAGTTAAAGTTAATGCTGAAAACTCAATAGTACAATTCTTAATAGTAAGGTAATCTGTAGCATTTTGAATTCTAAAACCTTTAACGTTTACATTATTGGCTGTGTTGCGAACTACTAGACCGTTGAAAGTCATATAATCAGCACCATCCATTAAAATCACTCCATCTGAAGGACCAGATTGCAAAAATTTGCCATTACCATTAATTGTAATGGTGTTGGTTGATGATGTTCCGGTAATTGCAGGAAATGAAATTTGACCAGCTTCAGTTATGTCTGTTACAACATTTACTGTTACTGCACCATTAACACCGTTTGTTACAATTGAACTTCTAAAGTCAGTCCAATTCGTAAAGTTAGTTCCGCCTGTGGCACTGCCATTGTCGATGGTGTAAGTCCCCGACAACTGACCGAATGCCTGAGTACAAGCGCCAACAAGAAATATGGCAAATGCCATCTTCAAGTTGTCTTTCAGTTTGTAAAATATATTCATAATGCTTATAAAATTAATGAAACGAAAATAAGTAGAACTAAATCTTGCCTTAAAAGTTTTCGATTATCGCCGATTTGAATTCGGAATATGGATTCAATTTTTAGATGAACGATTATCAAGAGTTTTTCCACGTAATCCAATTTACAAGGCCAAAAAACAAGCAAAACGCTTGCTACCATTAGTTTTTTTTCATTTAACAAAAAAAATGTCTAAATTTGTGTATTTTTTATGAGTCATTAAATTGAACTCATTTACTTAAACAGCTGTAAACAAAGGATAAAACCGAAAACTTTTGTTTGTGAATAAGTAAAAATGAGGCAATTATCTCTTTCTTGAATGGCGTCATACTATATTTGAACAAATTACTATTGAAAATCATTTGCGTTTAAAACAAACGTAAATAAATGAATTTAAAATGAATGAGCGCCTGAATTTACCAGATAATGAGAGAGAACGATTAGAGGCGCTCATCAATTTCAATATTTTGGAAAAAATCCCAGAATTTGAGACAGATTCAGTTGTTCAAATGGCGGCACAACTTTGCCAAACCCAAGTTGCCATTATCTCCATTTTTGACGGCAAGCAATACCAAATAAAGTCAAGCATAGGCTTGAATATTTACGACTTGCGTGGGGACTTTGACTTCTGTTTTGATTTAATTTCGAGCAAAGAATACTTTGAAATTCCAGATGCCTATTCGGATTCTGAATTGGTTAAAAATCCAATGGTTATTGGTCACCCGAATTTTAGATTTTTTGGCGGTGTTCCAATTACCAGTATTGAAGGATATAAGATTGGAACCATTAATGTCATAGACCCCAAAGCCAAGCATTTAAGTCGTGAGCAAATTGAAGGACTTTACAGTCTTTCTAAGCAGATCACCATATTACTTAACCTCAGAAAGCAAAACAAGAATCTACAAAACGAGCTTAATCAATTGCTCAACGAGCGTGTCAACCAAACTGAAATTGACTTAGCGGCGTATAAGTTTGCTTTAGACCAATCATCAGGCGTTGCAATTGCCGACCGCAATGGATATATCAAGTTTGTCAACGATAAATTTTGTAAATCGTCAGGCTATATTAAAGAGGAATTACTGGGACAAGCCTACAGCATATTTAATTCAGGTCACCACAGCCAGATTTTCTTTGAAGAAATGTGGGAAAGCATAAGCCATGGTGAATTGTGGCATGGAGAAATAAGAAACAAAGATAAAAATGGCAATTTCTTTTGGGTTGATTGTAGCATCATTCCCTTTTTAGATAAAAAAGGAAAGACCTATCAGTACATGGCCATTCAACAAGACATTACTGAGAAAAAATCTGCCCAAGAGCGCATGACTCTAGAGGCTAGACTTATTTCCATTCTGAGTGAAAACGATGGCATAAACTCGTCGATTTTACACATCGCTGAACAAATTTGTTACCGCTTGGAATGGGATATTGGAATTTTTTGGAGAACCAAGCAAGACAACAACGAACTCATTGCGCATACTTATTATCAATTCACTTATCCGCATAATGATGAGTTGAAAAAGTTTATTCAGCAACAAAAAATCAATATCGGAGAATCGCTCTCAGGTCGCGTATGGCAAAAGAAAAGCCCGATATGGATATTTGATATGGGGTTTGAAAATGGACAGGTAGAAAAGACCATTTCAGACATCTATAAAATCAAATCTTCCCTCCTATTCCCTGTATTGTTTAACAACGAAGTGATTGGGGTTATGCAATTTTTAAGTTCTAAATCTAAAAAAACAGATGTAAATATTATACAGATGTTTGAAAGCACAGGCTTGCAAATTGGGGCATTTATAGAACGTAAACTTGCGGAAGAGGAACTTTTAAAAGCCAAAAAACAAGCTGAAGAATCGGTTATTTCCAAGGACCAATTTTTGGCCAATATGAGCCACGAGATTAGGACCCCAATGAACGCCATTATTGGATTCACGGGATTACTTTCACAAACAGGACTAAACAATTTACAAAAAGACTATGCCAACTCGGTAAAAGTTGCGGGAGAAAACTTATTGTCTATCATCAATGACATATTAGACTTTTCAAAAATAGAATCAGGCGTTGTTACTATAGAAACCAGCTCTTCTGATGTGCAGTTGATCATGAAGAATGTGTATGATTTATTGAAGATAAGTGCCAATCAAAAGAACCTTAACTTCTCGTTCAACTTTGACCCAAACATACCACAATTTTTGATGTGTGATGCCTTGCGTTTAAATCAAATTTTAATCAACTTGGTTGGAAACGCAATTAAGTTTACCGAAAATGGATCGGTTGAATTTTCTGCAACCTTAATCAACAGCGGAAGCACCTACCACCAGGTATTATTTAAAGTAAAAGACACCGGCATTGGTATACAAGACGAAAAGAAAGAAAAGATATTTGAACGTTTTAGCCAAGTTAACAACGCCATTAACCGCAAATATGAAGGCACTGGATTGGGCTTAAGCATATCTAAAAACTTAATTCAATTGATGGGTGGAGAACTGGAATTAAAGTCTAAGGAAGGCGTAGGATCTGAGTTTCATTTTGTATTAAAATTGGATATTGGAATCAAGAATGAAACCTTAAAAGAGAATTACCAAAGTCAAAAGAGTTCGCATATTAGAAAACCAATTATTTTGGTGATAGAAGACAATTATTTGAATCAAAAATTGGCGAAAAACGTATTGAACAATTTTGATTTTGATGTTGAATTGGCCATCAATGGTCAGATAGGTTTAGAAATGCTTAAAGCAAAGAATTACGACTTGATTCTAATGGACATACAAATGCCAGAATTGGATGGCTACCAAACCACTAAAATCATTCGAAACACCCTTAAACTGAACACCCCAATTATAGCGATGACCGCCCACTCCATTGTGGGAGAAAAAGAAAAATGCATAGCTGCAGGGATGAATGATTTTATTTCAAAACCATTTAATCCTGACACCCTTTACCATAAGATTATTAAGAAACTTTCAAAAGCCTTAATCATCAATACGGTAGAAACAACTCCAACAGAATCGGTTGAAGAATCATCATTAAAAATAAACATGAATTATTTAAATGAATTGTCTGGCGGGAACAGCGATTTTGAATTGGAAATGATTCAATTGTTTTTAAAACAGATACCCGAGGAATTGCAAAATATGGCAAATGCAATTGAAATCAACGATATCCAAAAGCTTAGAGATTTGTGTCATAAATTGAAATCATCTTTCGATATTTTTGGACTTCAAAACATCAGCGAATTGCTAGGAAAACTTTCAGCAGATACAGCCAGCGGAAAAGACAAAACGGAACTATTGAAACAAGTAGATACTATGCGTATAATGTTAGACGCATTTTATCCAGAATTAGAGAATAAAATTAGAGAACTACAACCTTAAAAAAGAAATAGAATAGTTATGAAAGCCATCATAATAGACGATAATGAAATAGCCTTATTAGCCACACAGCAATGTGTATTAAAGGCGGAGCAGATTACATTGGTAAAAACATTCAACAACGCCCTACAAGCCCTTTCCTATATTGCAAGCAATCCTGTTGATCTAATTTTCTTAGACATAGAAATGCCCGAGCTCAATGGTATCGAATTTATCAAAGCCATGAAGCACCCTCACCCGCTTATTGTTTTAACCACTTCACATCCTGAATTCGCATTGGAAGCCTACGAGCATAATGTTTTGGATTATTTGGTTAAGCCTATTGCCTTACCTAGATTTTTAAACGCTGTGGCAAAGGCACAAGCCATGTTCGAGAAACACAATATTGACAAAATTGAAAACGACATCATTTTCATTAAAAAAGGAAATATTATTGTAAAGGTCAACAAGTCGGATGTACTGTGGATAGAGGGATTAGGCGATTATGTCACCTTAAATACAGAAAAAGAAAAATTCATCGTACACTCCACCATGCATTCCATAGAACAAAAGTTTGCATCCAATGAATTCATGCGTGTTCACCGTTCATTTATTATACGCATAGACCGAATAAACAACATCGAAGACAATTGCATTTCGTATTACGACAAGTTTATTCCCATTGGAAAAACATATAGGGAGTCTGTTTACAAGCGACTTAACTTATTATAAGACAAGCTAAAATTCGTTTATCTACAGATTTTATACATATTTCGAAAATTCATCGTTCATTATCGAAAAGAAAATTTACCTAAGATCTGTACACATATCTTTGTCTCAGGAAATAAAATTTATATTGTAAGAAGAATGGGAACTGTTTTTTAATGGTTCCCATTTTTTTATGGACTTCTGTTTTTAAATAACTAGGCAATAGATTTCTTATCCCAATAAATTGAGAGCATCAAAATAAAGTAATTGTATTCTAATTCTTCATCGAACGCAACTTATTCGCGTCGACGATGGTAATGGTGCTGCCTTTAATCTCTATCAGACCTTCTTCTTTAAAGTCTGTCAGCGTCCTTATAAGCGTCTCTGTAGCAGTTCCAGCAATGTGGGCTAGGTCTTCTCTGCTAATTGGAAAACTAAACACATCACTGCCTTCATTTCCATAACGGTCTTTTAGCATCATTAAACTTTCAGATACTTTCTTTCTTACGCTGTCGTAAGCTATTTTCAATAGACGTTCTTCCTTTTCCTTTACTTCCTTGCTTAATAGCTTCATAAAGGTGTTGGCCACTTCCCTATTTTGGTAAATCAATTTGTAAAAATCGTCTTTAGGAATCAATTTCAAACGGGTTTCTTCCATCGCTATAGCCTCGTCCTCGTACACATTGTCCTCAAGCAAGGCGATGTAGCCAAAGAAGTCGCCTTCATTGTACAGGCCAGTGATTAGCTCTTTGTCTTGGCGGTTGTTTTTAACCGTCTTTACCTTCCCTTTTTCAATCAGGTATAAATACAAAGGGGTATTGCTTTCAGAATATATAATGTCTTTCTTTTTGTATTGTTTGTTGCGGGCGTTGGCGTCAACGCGGGCAAACTCTTCTATCGATTTTACCTGGCGGATAAAATGATCGAATCCTTCAGAGTTATGGGCGAAGTTTTGACCAGTCAACAAACTTGACTTCTTCAAACGGGTATCGACAGCAGCCAGCAATTCAACATCGTCGAATGGCTTGGTTACATAATCGTCGGCCCCTAGCTCCATGCCTTTGCGCACATCTGAGCGATCGGCCTTTGCGGTTAAAAAGATGAATGGAATTTGGTTGGTGTTTGGGTCTCTATTGAGCATGTGCAATACACCATAACCATCCAATTCTGGCATCATGATATCGCAAATGATTAAATCTGGTTTATTTAATTGAACTTTAATCACGCCCTCCTTGCCATTGCTAGCAGATTCGACCTGATGGCCAGCTAAAGTTAAAATCTCTGAGGTGTTTTCCCTCATGTTTTCATTGTCTTCAATTAATAATATATGTGCCATGTTTTTATTATTTTCTATACTGGAAATTTAAGTGTGAATTTGGTTCCTTTTTCAGGAACACTTTTGAATTGGATATCGCCTTTTAATATCTCAACATATTTTTTAACGATGTTTAAGCCTAGGCCTGTTCCTTGCATATTGCCACTGTTGTTGGCGCGGTAGAAACGTTCAAAAATATGGGGCTGATCTTCCAAAGGAATACCTATGCCTTGGTCTTTTATTTCAATTGTTAAGGTGTTTGAATCCTTTGCCAATTTGATGTCGATATTGGTGTTTTCATTTGAATATTTAATGGCATTGCTAATCAAGTTTAGCATAATGTTCTTTAATATCCTTTTGTCAATAAAAATCTGATCATTTCCCAAAAGTCCGGTAAAGCTAATGCGTTGACCGGCTTTGGCAATTGACTTTATTTCTTCGGTAATGGTACCGATTAATTCATTCAATCCTAAATACTCAGGATTGGCCATTACAGCACCTTCTTCGAGTTTATCCAAAGACAAAAAATCATTCAAAATATCGGTCAAATGGTTCACTGAACTTTTCACCCTATCGATGTGCTTGAACATGCTGTTTTTATCCATGCTTTCGGCGTATTTACCGGTAAGGGAAACCGATGACATAATGGTTGCCAAAGGGGTTCTAAATTCGTGAGAGGCGGTGCTGATAAAACGTGATTTCAAATTGTTTAATTCACGTTCTTTTTCCAAGGCCATATCCACTTCCTTCTTTGATTCGGTTAATTTTCGAATCATTTCAGCAAGCTCTAAAGTACGTTCTTGAACTTTTTGTTCGAGGTCTTGGTTCAGTTTAGACAACTGAAAACTCGTCTTCTTTAACAACTCATTGGCTTCTCTAAGTTCGTTGTCTTTTTTCTTTCTTTCAGTGATGTCAATAATAAAAGAAACCACCAACATACCATCGGTGGCTTTAACGTAACTTAAACTAATTTCTATAGGGAATTCAGAACCATCTTTTCGTTTGGCCCACAAGTCTCTTCCAACACCCATAGAGCGCGGAGAAGGGTTATGGTGGTAGTTAGAACGGTGTTCATTGTGCATGTGCAAGAAACGAGAAGGCACTAAATCTTCTATAATTAAGGAACACATCGTTTCATTGTCGTACCCGAACATCTGCAATGCTTTTGGATTAGCCATTACAATTTGCCCTTTTGAATTGCTAACAATAATGCCTTCAGTGGCATCAGTGAACATCCCTTCTAATATTTCGTTATGGTTTAAATTCTCCATTAAATTAATGTTTACAGCAATTCTTTACGGTTGCTGTTTGGTTGTTATGCTCTAATTCAGGGCTTAGGTATGGTATTCCGAGGTTTGCGCCTCTAAGTATCATCAATATTCCAACAATTAAAGGCAAGGCTTTGTATAAAAAAGTAAAACGTTTTACTTTAAATGAAAACTGCTTAGATAGTAACATCCAAGCAGCGATAAATACCGGCATAGTTCCAACGCCGAATAAGACCATATAAATGATGGCATCCGAGACTTGGTTAAAACTTGCACAGTATAGAGCAGCGATATAAATAGCGCCACAAGGCAATAGACCATTCATGATGCCTAATCCCAGAGCTGACTTGTTGCTATTTGCACCAATTGCTGCAGATATTTTTTTAAGCACATTGCCTTGGAGATTAGAGAACAGTTGAATTTTCGGTAATTTCAACAAAGGCCATAGCACATAGATAACCATTAGGCTACCCATAACTATGGAAAGGGTTTGTTGCAATTTGAAAAAAGAGAAAGACATGCCAAGTAGATAAACCATTAAGCCGATGGCAACATAAATTGAAACACGACCGACTTGGTATAAGACCGCAAAAACACGCTTGTCTCCTTTAACTTGCGATGGGATATAAAAGGCCAAAGGACCGCACATCCCTGCGCAGTGCAGGGTTGAAATCAATCCAAATATTAGCCCATTGATTAACACCTTAAAGTTTTATTTTTTTCTCGATTTGGTAAATGTCCTTTGAGTAAAGATAAATGTTTAATCCATACACACCAGGAACAAAGTTAGATTTTGATATTGGCTCAATCACTGATCCTTTAAAAACAAAGCTTCTGTCGGCTTTTGCATTATCTGGTTTTTTAAACACCAGTTTTATTGAATCGCAAGCCAACGAACTTGCTTGTTTTAATTTAATCATGCCCGCATCCTCATATACAACAAATGAATCAGCATATTGATTGCCTTTGTTCAAAGCATCAATTTTTGTTTGGTATTGAAGCTCTTCAGCATAATAGTTTTTCGTTTCCAGGTCTATATTTTGACCACAACTTTTAAAAACCATTGTAACAATGAGGGCAACAAAAATGAGGTAAATGGCTATGATGAAATATTTGAAATTCATTATTGATAAATTGGGCCTAGGAAGTTGGTTTTAACACGTTCTATTTTTTCACCATCCCTGTAAATATCCAATACCACTTTGGTTTTGTGACCAGTCATTTGACTGCTTGGTATTACTAGGAAGAATTGACCATCGTATTTAGATTCAGCTTTGATTTTAATATCGCGACCAATGCTTTTCACAATAGCCTCTGAAGGTTCAACCACCACAATTTTAAGATTTGCATCGTAATATGTTTTATTGATGGTTTTAATTAAAAACAGGTTAGAGTAATGGGTGCTGTCAGGTTTTTGGAACAATAGTCCTGGAGACCTTAGTATGGTTGTGTCGATATTTTTTCTGCTGGCAATCAAAGTTATAAGTATACCAAGTAGCAAAATCAGTACCACACTGTAAGCACGGGTTCTCCAATTGAAAAGATGTGAAATTCCTGTCGAGATGGCACTTTCGCTGGTAAACTTAATTAGCCTTTTTGGCTTGTGTACTTTTTCCATCACTTCATCGCAGGCATCAATACAGGCGGTGCAGTTCACACATTCCAATTGAGTACCGTTGCGGATATCGATGGCAGTAGGGCAAACCTTAACACACATACCGCAGTCGATACAATCGCCTTTTGAAGCAGGGTCTTCACCTTTATGGATATGACCACGTGGTTCACCGCGTTTGTAATCGTATGCCACAACGATAGAATTCTTATCGAGCATGACACCTTGCAATCTGCCATAAGGACATGCAATAAGACATACTTGTTCTCTAAACCAAGCAAACACAAAATAGTAAACACCACTAAATATTAGAATAAGTATGAGGCCTACAATATGTTCGGAAACTGGTTCAGTGATTATTTTATACAATCCATCAACGCTAATCATGTACGCCAAGAAAGTATTGGAGATTAGAAAAGCGAAAAGGAAGAATATGGTATGTTTAAGTGTTCTTTTAAAGATTTTCTCTTTGGTCCAAGGACTGTTTTTTAGTTTTACTTGATTGGCGGCAGAACCATCAATCCAGTATTCGATTTTGCGAAACACCATTTCAAGAAAAACAGTTTGTGGGCAAACCCAACCGCAAAACACACGTCCGAAGGCAACGGTAAAGAGAACGACAAAGAGCACAAAAGTGATCATGGCCACGCCAAATATCACCAAATCTTGTGGCCAGAAAATGGCACCGAAGAGAATGAATTTTCTTTCTAAAACATTAAAAAGAAACATAGGATGCCCATTGTATTTCAAGAAGGGCAAACCAAACAGAACCACCAAATACACGATGGATAAGGCGGTTCTGTAGTTGTATAATTTACCTTTAGGTTGCCAAGGGAAAACCCATTTTCGTTTTCCATCGGCACCTATAGTTCCTATAGAGTCTCTGTAAGATTGATCTACGTGTTCAAGTTCAAACGGGTCAGAACTCATTATTTTACTTCAATTACTTTCACAGAATCTTTTACACTAGTCGAATCACTGCTTGCAGCAACTTCATCTTCAACCAAAACACCGTCTGGTGCTTTAGGATTAGCAGGTGTTGTTCCTTGCAAAGTGTGGATATAGCTTATTACGTTTTGGATATCAACTGGACTAAGCTCATCTTTCCAAGCTTTCATTCCTTTGTTGGTACCATTCTTAACAATTTTAAACAAGTCACCAGCTTTGTTGCCATATACCCAGTATTTGTCTGTGAAGTTTGGTCCTACCAAACCTTGACCTTCATTTCCGTGGCATACTGCACAATTCTTAACGAAAGTAGCTTTACCGGCATCAATACTACCTGTTTCAGTAGCAAATGTTGCATTGGTTTCGTCAACATTAGAAGCCAGCGTTGCTCTGTAAGCGTTAACACTTTTTTCAGCTTCCGCCATTTCGTATTCGTATTCTTCTAAGCTTGACTTAGAGTTGTGGGTTACGTGGTAACTGATTAGATAAATGATACCTGAAACGATGGTTAAGTAGAAACCGTATTTCCACCATGGTGGCAAATCGTTGTCCAATTCTTTGATACCATCATAATCGTGGTCAAGCATTACATCTTTATCGCTTTCTACAGGTTTAACACCTAACAATTTTCTAGAAACGAAATTGGTTAAGAAAGATTCTTTTTTCACTTTTTCACCAGCAGTTTCAGATGCTACAGCTTCACGTTTTACAATAATTCTAAGAATTACTAAACACAACCAAAGGATGACAAACAACTCAAGTAATAATACTGCAAACAATGAATAGAATCCAAGCGGGTGCATACCAGCAATTGGGCTCGATTCATATATGCTTTCAGTAGCTGCAGGTGCAGCATCTTGAGCGAAAGCACTGGCAGATGCAAAAAGCATCATAAGCAATGCAAGTGTTTTGGTTCCTTTACTTGAAACTATTTCACGGATTTTTGTTTTAACTGCTGTTCTAAGAACGCCAGATAAAATCATAATAACCATTAGTAAAACAGCGGCAAGAATGCCCATGGCTAAGAAAAGTGGGTTGCTTCCAACAGATTCTTCTTTAGGTGCAGGACTTAATGAATACGCATTGAAAGATATAAGGGTCGCGATGACGAAGGTTATTGATTTGATTGTTCTCATCATAATTATTGCTTGTTGTTATCGAATGGGATTTGTTCTATTTCTTTTAAATATTGTTTATCTGTTTTTAGCACGAACCAAAGTAGGACCACAAAAAAGATAAAAAATATGAGTAGTGAAGTCAATGGGTAAATGCTTACACCAGATATATTCTCTAAATAATGAATGAATTTCATAGGTTTATTTTTGAGTATTAGTTGGTTCAGCGCTGATATCAGTTCCCAATCTTTGTAGGTAAGCAATCAAGGCAATAATTTCTTTTTGAGGCATTGCTTTGATGTTTTCCTTTTGTAGATCAGCTACGATTTCGTTGGCTTGTTTCATTAAATCTTTGTTGGCTTCTTTCTCGTAACCTTGTTCGTAAGGTACACCAAGCGTTTGCATGGCTTTGATTTTTGCTTCAGTGATATCCATATCGATATCATTTTCAAACAACCAAGTGTAACGTGGCATGATAGAACCTGGAGAGATTGATTGTGGCTCATACATGTGGTTGAAGTGCCAAGAGTTTGGTTTTCTGATTTTTTGAGTACCTTCTCTTGCTAAGTCTGGACCAGTACGTTTACTACCCCATTGGAATGGATGATCGTATACGAATTCTCCAGCTTTAGAGTATTCACCATATCTTGCTGTTTCACTTCTGAATGGACGAACCATTTGAGAGTGGCAAGTATAACAACCTTCACGGACATAGATATCTCTACCTTGTAATTCAAGTGGCGTGTATGGTTTCACACTGCTGATTGTAGGCACATTGCTCTTAATCAAGAATGAAGGAATAAATTCAACAGCACCACCAATTAAAATAACTACCAATGACAATACCAATAATTGAACTGGTCTTCTTTCAACCCAACGGTGCCAGTGTTCAGTGTGGTGAGGCTCGTAGTTGTCAGATAGTGGAGCAGCTTCTGCAGCTTCATCATCAACAGCTTTACCTGCGCGAATGGTTTTAATTAAGTTGTATACCATTAAGATTGCACCAAGGAAATACAAAGTACCACCGATAGAACGCAATAAGTAGAATGGTTTTAATTGAACAACAGTTTCAAGGAATTGGTATTTCAAAGTTCCGTCTGGAGTAAATTCTTTCCACATTAAACTTTGTGTCCAACCAGCCCAATACATAGGAATTGCGTATAAAAGAATACCAAGAGTACCTAACCAGAAGTGGGTATTGGCCATGCTTTTGCTGTAAAGGTCAGTTTTGAAAATTCGAGGGATTAACCAATATAAGATACCGAAGGTTAAGAAACCGTTCCAACCCAAAGCACCAACGTGCACGTGAGCAACGATCCAATCGGTAAAGTGGGCAATAGCGTTAACGTTTTTAAAAGAAAGCATTGGACCTTCGAAAGTTGCCATACCATAAGCAGTAACTGCAACTACCATAAACTTCAATACCACATCTTCTCTTACTTTATCCCAAACACCTCTAAGGGTTAACAAACCGTTAATCATACCACCCCAACTTGGAGCAATCAACATAACAGAGAAAACAACACCTAAAGATTGAGCCCAATCAGGCAATGAAGTATATAATAAGTGGTGAGGACCAGCCCAGATGTATAAGAAAATCAAAGCCCAGAAGTGGATAATTGACAATCTGTAAGAATATACTGGTCTGTCAGCAGCCTTAGGCAAGAAGTAGTACATCAAACCTAGGTAAGGTGTGGTTAAGAAAAACGCAACCGCGTTGTGACCATACCACCATTGTACCAAGGCGTCTTGCATACCTGCGTAGAAGCTATATGACTTCATCCAACTAAATGGCAACTCGAATGAATTCACAATGTGCAACACTGCTACAGTAACGAAGGTTGCGATATAAAACCAAATGGCTACATATAAGTGACGTTCTCTACGTTTTAAAATGGTACCAAACATGTTCCATCCAAAGATCACCCAGATAAGAGCGATTAAGATGTCGATTGGCCATTCTAATTCAGCGTATTCTTTACCAGTTGTAAAACCTGAAAGTAAAGTTACTGCTGCAAGAACAATAATTAATTGCCAGCCCCAGAAATGGATTTTACTCAAGGTATCACTAAACATACGTGCTTTACACAAACGTTGTAATGAGTAGTAAACACCCATAAAGATACCATTACCTACGAAAGCGAAGATGATGGCGTTGGTGTGAACTGGTCTAATACGACCAAAACTCGTTTGAGCTAAGTCTAAGTTTAATACCGGAAATACAAGCTGAAATGCTGCTAGTAGTCCAACGAGCATGCCCACAAGCGACCATAGCATAGTCGCATAGGCAAACCATTTCACGATTTTGTTGTCATAATGGAAGGTTTCTTTATTCATATCTGATTATTTTGAAATTTTTGAATTTTCTGTTTCTTCATCCTCGAATAAAATTCGAACAGATGGGGTGTAAGTGTCGCGGAACTGTCCTTGCTTTCCAGCACGGACAAACATGATTAAAAAGAACATGGCTAATACCAAACTAGCGCCTATTAAAAGTATCATGATTTCCATGGTTCAAAAGTATTTAGATGCGTTTTTTGAATCAGTGACCTGAATCAGATAATAAACTGACGCTCGTCAGTTTTAAGCCTTGGTAGTTCGAAAAAATATCGATAACTAATCAAGCAAAAACCACATTCTATAAACGTAAGCACCTATAAAACTGTAGCTTAATTTTCATTTAAAAGCATCCAAAAGAATTCACTTTAAATCAAGCTGAATTACATATTTCACACAATTCAGTTTTGACCCTAAAAAGAACTAAGCGGCATCATCTTATTTTCAAACTCAAAAAAATCAAACCTGAATAACAAGGCAATAGACCTGTGAAGCAACAAAAAAGCACATCCTTTCGGATGTGCCTTATTCTTAATTTTATGCGGCTATTATGAGTTCTAAATGGGTTAAAAATTACGCTGTAATTTGTTCTTTTTTAATAATCAATTTGGCCATTACGTTGGTCATTACCCAGGTAATAATCAACATAGATATGCTACTACTTGGCATTAATATCGCTGCTGTTAATGGCGACAATTGTGCAGTAATTGCATAGTACAAACCAATAACATTGTAAATCAGTGAAAACGCAAAGCTTACAATCACCACCCATTTTGCGGCTTTAACCATTTGCATCAATGAAGGTAAATTGCCCAATGCATTTGCTGTTAGCAATACATCACAAGCTGGGAAGAATGAATTTTCGTGATCGGCCACAGAGACTGCCACATCGGCTTCTTTAAGTGCAGGTGCATCGTTTAAACCATCACCGGCCATACAAACCACCTTGCCTTGATTTTTCAAATCCTTAACCAAAGCAACCTTGTCTTCTGGTTGTTGTTTGATTAACGTTTCTTCAAAAACAGAGTGGTTAATTTCCGGATTGAGTTCATTGTCACCGCTAGACAAATACAAAGAATATCCTTGTAGTTTTAAGTCGAGCAACACGGCATTGGTTTCAGGTCTAATTCTATGCGTAAGCAAGAAACTGCCTTTGTACACGCCATTAATTTCGACATGTATGGCACTTTGCCCCTCTCCTATATTGCTTTGCTCTTGTTTTAAGAAATGTGCAGAGCCCAATTTAATTCGGTTAGAATTGATTAAGCCTTGAAGACCTTTACCGGTAAAATCGGTGTAGGCATCCAATTGAAAATTCACTTTATAAAATTCATGGGCGATTGCTACACTGTATGGGTGAACCGATTGGTGGCACAGGAAGCCTACCATGTTCAACTCTTCAGCATTAAGAGAAGTGGTATTGTCAACTTCAAACGCTTTATTGTCTGTAAGGGTGCCAGTTTTATCAAAAACAAAGGTGTCGCATTTGGCCATTTGACTCAAAGTGTTTTTGTTTTTCACAAACATGCCATTGTTTTTCAAGGTTCTTAATAAGTGGCCATTGGCAAAAGTAGTAGCCAATAACAAAATACAAGGGCAAGCAACAATGAGCACACTGGTAAGCGACTTAAATGCCTCTTCCAATCCGTTTACATTGTATTGGTAAATAAAGGCAAATGCACCAACCAATAACAAGCCCAGTGTAAAGTAGTAATTCAACTTTTCAGTTAATGAATTGTCGACATCAGACTTATCTTTTTCAATGGCCCACAATTTAACCAAACGGCTATTGTCTGTAGAGCCCAGCAATTTAAATTGAGCAGAACGGCCATTTATAACCGCACCGGCATATACCTTTTCACCTTCTTGAACGGCAACCGGTTTTGATTCACCAGTTATAAAACTGTAGTCGACGGTTACCATTCCAGAACTTAGTATTGCATCAGCAGGAAGCAATTCAGAATTTCTCAATTCTATGGTATCGTTTTCTTGAAGCTTAGAGATATTTACAACTTGAGAATTGCCATTGACAATTAAACGCGCTGACAATGGGAAGTATGAACGGTAATCGCGGTCGAAGGTTAAAGAATGGTAACTTAAATCTTGGAAATACCTTCCTGTTAACAATAAAAAAACGATACCCGTCATGCTGTCAAAATACCCAGAGTGGTTCATAACGAAAAGTTCGTATAAACTTCTTCCAAATGCAGCAACGATGGCAAGGGTAATTGGCAAGTCGATGTTCAGTGTTCTTGTTTTGATGGCTTTGTAAGAACTCTCGAAGAATTCAGAAGAACAATAAAACAAGACAGGTAAAGACAGGGCCAAACTGATGTAATCGAACCAATGCTTTAAAACGATACTTGAGGCGTCGAGCGACAAACCTAAGTATTCAGGGAAACTTAGCATCATGATGTTGCCGAAGCAAAAACCAGCGATACCTATTTTGATGGCGCGGGGAGAAAATTTACTTTTGTTTGCACCAGAATTATTCGACAGAGTGAGGTCTGGTTTGTAACCTAGACTGAACAGTAAAGTAACAAGACTTGATAGAACTTTCGGACCATTTTTAACGGTAACAATAAGTTCTTTGTTAAAAAAGTCTACCCTAGAAGAAAGGACCGATTGGTTTAATCTATCCAAACGTTCCAATAAATATATGCAGGAATTGCAATGCATTCCTGGGATACGAAATTTGTACTGAACAGTATCGCCTTGGCTAAAGATTTTAAATTTATCGGCGGTTTCAGCCTCATCTAAAAAGTCAAGGCCCCCAATTTCCGTTGATTCGGGGGTTAAACCTTTACCATCTTCATAATAACGGCACATGTTGCTGTCGTTTAACAGCGTAAATACGGCAGCGCAACCAGAACAACAAAAAGTCAAGTCAGATTCAACAACCACATGGTCGTCGCACGGTAAACCGCAATGGGCGCATTCTTTGATATTTGAAACTTTGGATTGATTTAACCCTTCGGTTAAAACACCTGCTTTCAGATCAATTTCCATAATTTAAAAAATTAAATTAACAAACGATAAGGACTGGAGATTGGGTAAATTTAAGTGCGTATCTAGAGAAACGTTTATGAAATAAATTTTGCCAAACATTGTAATGGTGGGCGTACACAACCAACAAATCAGGTTTCATATTTTTGATGGCCTTTTCAAACTCAACCTCTTTGTCGAGACCTTGAATTTGTTTTAAATCGGTGGTTTGTGCAGAGAACATTTTCTTAAGTCCTTGTTTAAAGTTACCTGCATTGCGCTCTACTGCTTCATCGTAGTGGGAAACGTTGATGGCAGTAATCGTTGCATTGTTGCTGTTCAACATTTCTTTCAAGGCAATTAATTGATGTACTTCAGCTGATTTTCCGTCCCATGCATAAGCAATATGGTCAAGTTTAAGCGACTTGGTATTGAAGGGCACCACGAACAAAGGACTTTTAATTTTGCCAATCAAAGTGGTGCAAACATCTCCAAAAATAACTTTGTCAAGTCCAGTTCTTTTTTTAACCCCTACAACAGAAATCCATGGAGCCAATTGCTCAATTTTATCGGCAATGGTTGGAATCAAGAAACCATAATCGACTTCAAAAGCGATTTGCATACCAGGTCTTGATTTTTTCAAGTAGGTAATTCCACGGCGCATCAGAGCAGAAGCTTTTTTGATGTCAGTTTCCGGGTTGTAGGTATATAAATTCTCGCTATCTGCCAGTACAGAAGTTGAAACGACATGGTAAATAAACAAGCGAGATCCCGTTTTAAAAGCTAAATCGGCAGCTAATTCAATGGCATTTTTAGACGCCAAGCTAAAATCGTGAGCAGCAAAGACTATTTTATTGGGTTTCATATTTCTGTTGATTAAATATACTAATGCACAAAACTATAGCTAATTGAAAAAGACATTTATGACTTAGAGCAGTTAAAATAACTGATCTAAGTCATTTTTTATTTAAGACTTAGATTGAGAAAAAAATCGCAAAAAACGAAAACCACTTGTAAAGTGGATTGTTTATTTATAAATTTGTCATCTTATTTTACTTTAAAATAAACACTTATGGAAATCAAATTAGAAGAAATATTCCAAGAAAAAATCGATCAAGAGATTAAAATTGAACCAAGAGATTGGATGCCGGAAAAATACCGCAAGACCTTATTGCGCCAGATTTCCCAACACGCTCACAGTGAGATTGTTGGAATGTTACCTGAAGGAAATTGGATTACCCGCGCTCCAAATTTACGCCGTAAAGTTGCTTTATTGGCTAAGGTTCAGGACGAAGCTGGCCATGGTTTATACCTGTATTCAGCCGCTGAAACTTTGGGCATGAGCCGCGATGAAATGTTGGAAGAACTTCACAGTGGCAAGGCGAAATACAGCAGTATTTTCAATTACCCAACATTAACTTGGGCTGATATGGGTGCTATTGGTTGGTTGGTAGATGGCGCTGCGATAATGAATCAAGTGCCATTGTGCAGAACCAGTTATGGTCCTTATGCAAGAGCAATGGTAAGGGTTTGTAAAGAAGAATCTTTTCACCAAAGACAAGGTTATGAAATCATGTTAACTTTAAGCAAAGGAACAGAAGCTCAAAAGGCTATGGCTCAGGATGCTTTAAATAGATGGTGGTGGCCAAGCATCATGATGTTCGGTCCGAATGACGACAATTCTCCAAACAGTGCACAAAGCATGAAATGGAAAATCAAGCGTTTCAGCAACGATGAGTTAAGACAAAAATTTGTTGACGTAACCGTGGCACAAACTGAAATACTTGGCTTGACTATTCCAGATAAAGATTTAAAATGGAATGCAGAAAGAGGACATTATGATTTCGGCACAATTAATTGGGATGAATTTTTCCAAGTAGTTGCTGGAAATGGACCTTGCAACAAACAAAGACTAAAAGCCAGAGTAGATGCTTGGGAAAATGGAGCTTGGGTTAGAGAAGCAGCAAGTGCATACGCAGAAAAGAGAGAAGCAAAAGTAAAGAATCAAATAGAAGCAGCATAAATGAGTACAAAAGAATGGCCTCTTTGGGAGGTTTTTATACGCGCAAAACAAGGATTAAACCATAAGCATGTTGGCAGTTTGCATGCAGCAGACTTACAAATGGCTATAGAAAATGCGCGCGATGTTTACACCCGAAGAATGGAAGGTGTGAGCATTTGGGTGGTTGAGAGCAAATATGTTCATGCAAGTGAGCCATCTGAACAAGAAGCTTTGTTTGAACCAGCGAATGATAAAATTTACAGACATCCGACTTTTTACAATTTGCCGGAAGAATTGAACCACATGTAATGGCTGAATCAAAAGACATACTAATTGACTATGTTCTGCATTTGGCAGACAACAGCATGATATTGGGACAGCGCAATGCCGAATGGTGTGGACATGGTCCAGTGCTAGAGCAAGACATTGCATTAACCAATATTACCTTAGATTTAATCGGAGAAGCCAGAAGTTTATACCAATATGCGGCTGAACTAAAAGGTGGCGACAGCACAGAAGACAGCATGGCATTTCTTCGTGATGTTATGCAATACCGCAACACATTGTTGTTGGAGCAAAAAAACACCGATTGGGCTTATACCATAACAAGACAATTCTTTTATGATGTGTTCCATTATTATTTACAAGAAGCGCTTGTAAACAGTAGCGATGAACGTTTAAAAGAGATTGCTAAAAAAACCATCAAAGAATCTACTTACCATTTAAAATGGAGCAGTGAGTGGATGATTCGTTTGGGTGACGGAACTGAAATCAGCCATTTAAAAATGCAAAATGCATTGAATGACCTTTGGGAATATTCTGGTGAATTTTTCATTCCATCAGCAACTGAAATTGAAATGCAGAGCCAAGGTATTGGTGCTGATTTAAATGCACTTTCAGTAAAATGGAAATCTAAAGTTGAAGAGATTTTAAATGAAGCAACTTTAAACATCCCTGAATCTAGCTTTCAACAAAAAGGTGGAAAAACAGGCTTACACAGTGAGCACATGGGCTATATATTAGCTGAAATGCAGTATCTGCAGCGTGCTTATCCTGGGGCTGAATGGTAATTCAAGCAAGGCTGGTCTAGACCAATTGGTCAAATTCTAATTCTCAAATACTTAAAGTTTTCAGGTATTTAAGAAACTGATAATAATCCTATTTTAATTGTTTTGATTTTGATATAAATATTTAACTTTGCGGAGCTATTTATTTACCTCTATATGGGAAGAGTATTCGAAAAAAGAAAACATAAAATGTTCGCGCGTTTCGACAAGATGTCGAAAACATTCACTAAGTATGGCAAGGAAATAGCCATTGCCATTAAAGCCGGTGGACCAGATCCAGAATCAAATGCCAAGTTAAGGGTTGTTATTGCCAATGCAAAAAGTCAAAACATGCCTAAAGACCGTATTGATGCGGCGATTAAAAGATCAGCAGGCAAAGATACCAGCAACTATGAAGAGATTGCTTACGAAGCAATGTGCATGAAAGGTGTTGGTTTAATTATTGAAACAGCCACAGACAATCCTACACGTACCGTAGCCAATATCAGAATGCACCTTAACAGAGGTGGTGGAGAATTAGGCAAATCAGGTAGTTTAGATTTTGCTTTTGAACGCAAAAGTGTTTTTGTTATCAAAACAGAAGGCATTAATCCAGAAGAATTAGAATTTGAATTAATCGATGCTGGTTTGGAAGAAATTGAAGTAGAAGATGGTGAAATGGTAATTACCACATCATTTGAAAACTTTGGCTCAATGCAAAAAGCACTTGAAAGCAGAGGTTTGGTTTTGGTAAGTGCGGAATTACAAAGAATGCCTACCAGCTTAATCAACTTAACAGACGAAGAGAAAGAGCAAGTAGAAAACTTAATCGATAAATTAGAAGACGACGAAGACGTACAAAACGTGTATTCGAACATTGCTTAATAAAATTTAAAACAAACATATTCCCTCATTATGAATAGAAATAACAACAACAACATTTTAGTTCCTACAGATTTTTCAGAAATTGCACAGAATGCATTAGGCCATGCCTTGAAAATTGCAGATGTTTACAAAAATGAAATTACACTATTAAATATACAAGACGAAGGTGGTCTTTTTGGATTATTTGGCTCAGATGAAAAAATGGGTTTAATCAAAGAAGCGGTTGAAATGAAAATGGATAAATTGATTGCAGAATCTGCAAAATCATTTCCAAATGTAAAAATCAACAAACGTTTTGAAACTGGAAAAATTTACAAAGTAATTACTGAAATCGCTGAAAAAGAAAATTTTGACAGCATAGTAATGGGAACCAATGGTGCTAGTGGATTGCAACAAATCACTGGTAGCAACGCTAGCCGTGTTATCAACTACGCTAAAGTTCCAGTTGTTGTGGTAAAAGACCAATCTATCAGCAAAAACGGATATGAGAAAATTGTATTGCCAATTGACTTATCAAGAGAAAGCAGACAAAAAGTAACTTGGGCTATTCATTTAGCAAAACGTTTCAACAGCGTAATCCATGTGATATATGAAAACTCAAGTAACAATGAAGTAAAAGGCAGAATTTTCGCTGCAGTAAATCAAACACAAGATTTATTGTCTGAGAACAACGCCAATTATATTGTGCGTGGTTTGGATGAAGAAAAATACCCAGACAGCTTTGCTGAAGATACTTTGGCTTATGCATCAGAAATTAATGCCGATTTGATTATGATTATGACCCAACAAGAAAAAGGATTCAGTGAATTCTTATTGGGCAGCTATGCACAACAAATTGTTAACCACAGTGGTAAAGTTCCAGTAATGTGCATTAACAGCCATGACACTGGTGTTATCATGGACGGTGTGTTTAATTAATCCCAATCTTAGACTATGATACTTGTAGCAGATAGCGGCAGTACCAAATGCGACTGGATGTATATGGGCATTACCAAAACGCCTAGAATCATTGAGAGCATGGGTTTCAACCCCTTTTTTCACAAAAAAGAATTTATTGCTAAAGAGATAAAGAAAACCTTTAAAGACCACACGCTTAGCAAATTCACTCATGTATATTATTACGGTGCTGGTTGTGCAAGTGAAGCACATAAAGACACCGTAAGACAGGCATTAAGTGAAGTATTTACAGATGCTGTAATTCATGTAACCCACGATTTAGATGGCGCTGCAATTGCTACCTGCGGAAACAAAGAAGGTATAGCTTGCATACTTGGAACAGGCAGTAATGCTTGTTATTGGGGAGGCAAATCCATTTTACCTCAAATTCCAAGCTTCGGACTGGGATTCATTTTGGGCGACGAAGGAAGTGGCATGCATATGGGAAAACTGCTTTTGAAAGCCTATTTCTACAACGATATGCCAATCAATATTCGCTTGTTCTTTGAATCTTGTCACGAGAGTAAAGATCAAATTGTAGAAAATGTATATGGCAAAAACGGCAATACCTATATGGCCTCTTATGCTAAATTCATTGGAGACAATATCAACTTCAAATACATTGAGTCAATTGTATTGGCATCATTCAGAGAGTTTTTCAGCACCCATATTGTGAAGTATGGCAAACACAAATCGGTTCCAGTTAATTTTGTTGGATCGATAGCGTTTATCTACGAAAAACAATTGCGTATGGTTGCCAAAGAGTTTAAAGTAAATATTGGAACCATTATCAAGCAACCGATACAGTCGCTGTTTGATTACCACTTAGCGCATCCGGATCAACCGAGCCAGCAAGCCAAATAAGAAATTCCTAAACCTGATATAATGAGGGCCCATTTACTGAGGCCCTCTTTTTTTCGCAAAGAATTTTCAAACACAATGGTGGTACTTATGTGTAAGAAAGTACCAGCGATAATGGCTGTAATGATTTGCGAAAGGTCCTCAGAAATAATGTTTGCATTGTGCACAAAAACACCTGCTGTATAACCCAGTGGAGTGGCAAATATGTAAAGAACAAGGAACAAGTATACGTGCCCTGATTTTTGCCATTTAGAATGCATTAACACTGAAAGAGAAAACGCGGCAGGTATTTCGTGAATCGCTATCCCTCCTATCATCCCGCTAATAACCCCTGGGTTCAAATAATTGCTTAATCCAGCGGAGTAACCTTCTAAGAGCGCGTGGATCATAAGTCCGGTAAATAAGACCAATTCACTTTTAGGCACTTCGTGGCTGTGGATGTGACCGTGGCCCAAACCACCAGTAAAGCGTTCTAAAAATATTTGAAATAAAAATCCAAAGACTATCCAAAGTCCTGCTGTTTTAATGTTGTCAAACAATTCAGGCATTAGTCCAAAAATGGCAATTCCCATTAAGAAAGAACCACTAAAAACCACTGTGTGCGAAATGAATTTATGTGAATGCACCTTTAGCACCCTTTGCAATACTATGCCTAAAAGGGGACCAGACAAGAGTATTAATATCGGCAATATCATTTCCATTTCAGTTTAATTAAAGACCAATTGTACAATTTAAAACTTAAAAACCCGAACAAGGCTCCTACCATAGCACCTACTATAACATCCGTTGGATAATGAACACCGTTGTATACACGGCTATAGGCAATTACTGTGGCCCATGACAACCAAAAGATTGTATTGGAACGTTTTTTAAGACCGTACAACAAAACCATAAAGACAGCAAATGCAAAATGGTTGGCCGCATGGGAAGAAGCCATACTTCCTGTTTCGCTGCAAGAAATACCTTCAGGTATGCGTGGCGTAAGCGCAAGTTCATGACAAGGTCTAAGGCGACCGAAATAAGGTTTCATGAATCCACTGGTGAGACGGTCAGATGCTGCCACGGCAATAAACAAACAAAGAAGTATCATCATTGATTTCTTGCCAAATTCTTTCACCATAAAATAGATGCACAAGGCATACAAAGGTGTCCAAAACAATTTATCAGAGAAACGCACCATTACAACATCAAGCCATTCAGCGCTGAGTGTTTGGTTGATTAATTGGTAGAAATAGGTATCAAAAGCGTTGCTCATGGTTTGTGTGCAATTAGGATTAAACGGTCAGAATTTTCAGGGTCAAAAGCATTTAGTTGGTAGTCGCCAAACACGTGTAACAAATCTAATCCTGATTTATGGTACATGGTTTTAAAATCTTCCAAATCGAATAGACTTACTTTTTCTTGAAATTCGAAATCTTCATTTTGATCGGTAAAACGAATGGTTTTTATCACACGTTTGTCAATAATTTCTTTGGTGATTTCGAAATCAATACCAGCTATACTTTTAAGTTCATAGGGGATTAAGTTCTTTTGAACTTTGCTGGCATTAAAGAAGTCTTGTACAAAAACACCATTGGGTTTTAGCTCTTGAAAAACCGCAGACAATGTCAATAAATTGTCATTTTGTTCATCGAAATACCCAAAGCTGGTAAACAAATTACAGACGTAATCGAAGTGAGACAATCTGTATGGTTTGCGCATATCGTGCACATCAAATTCAAGATGGGTATTTGCCAATTTCTTAGCTTCAGCTATACTTTCTGTGCTTAGGTCAACACCACAAACCTTATAGCCATGGCTAGATAAGTCGAAAGAGTGTCTACCTTTCCCACAGGCCAAATCTAAAAACACAGCGCCATCGTGAGGGTTTAGAAAATTAAGTAAATTATTGATGAATAATTTCGCCTCATTTTCGTCTCTTTGACCATACAGCGTATGATAGTATGAGGTATTGAACCAATCTTTAAACCAAGCCATTTTATGAACTTGCAAAATAAGCCAAAATAATTTACATTTGCTTTCTATTATGAAATTATTAAAGCCAATTATCTTATTAAGCGTTGTTACTTTATTTGTTTATTCATGCAAAAAAACGGATGACAACACCAATAACAACAACAATAATGGTGGAAGCACTAAAACGAAGTTAGAGTTGTTGACTCAAAAAAACTGGAAAGTTTCTAGTTTGGTAAGCAGTGGAACCGACCTTTGGGGTACCTTCTTAGTAGAGGCTTGCAACAAAGACAACCAATACCGTTTCAGAACTGATGACTCATTGTCTTTGTATGATATGGCTAGCAAATGTAGTCCAACTGACCCTGATTCAAGTGTTAGTATGTACAAATTTTACAACAACAACACCCAATTGATTTTAAATGTTAAGTTAACCAGCACCAATACATTAAACGACACAGCAGATATTGTTGAGTTGAGTGAAAGCATGTTGAAAATAAACGCTGTATACAGCGGTGTACCTGCAACCATTAGTTTTTCTCACCCATAAGCATGAAAAAAATCTTTTTAGTTTTTGCAATAATTAGCGTTTGGGCGGTTTCATGTAAAAAAGAAACTGAATCTCCCGCAAATCCACCTGCAGTTACAGAAGATCTTGAATTGAAAAGGATTACTTCTGCTCCATGGAAAATCTATAGAGTTGAAGTTAATGGATTTGATGTATACTCATTAGCAGTTCCTGCTTGTCAGCAAGACGATTCTTACCGTTTTTACAAAGACAGCACTTTGATGCAATACGAGAATGGAAACATCTGTTCTGGCAATCCTGATTCTTTAGCCACCCATTGGGAGTTTTATGATGGAAAGAAAAAACTAATTGGAACCGTTTTAGGGATGACAGACACAGCATCAGTTGTAACGATAGAAGACGCTTTATTAAAGCTTTCTGTTGATTACAATGGCAGCCCAGCAGTAATCTTCTTCAAAAAATAAAAAATTGAAAATAGCCCATCCTTGGCACGGCGTTTCAAAAGGCGCTTCTTTTCCTGATCTTATCAATGTTTACATTGAGATTACTCCATTTGATACAGTTAAATATGAGTTGGACAAAGAAAGTGGCTTATTAAAAATAGACCGCCCTCAAAAATTCAGCAACCTTTGTCCTGAACTATACGGATTTGTTCCTCAAACCTATTGTGGTAAAGAGATTGCAAATTTTTGCATGGAAAAATCAGGCCTCAGCAATGTAAAAGGCGATGGCGATCCATTAGACATTTGTGTTTTAAGTGAAAGACCGATACAACACAACAACATTTTACTGCAATGCATTCCTATTGGCGGATTGAGAATGGTCGACAAAAATGAAGCCGACGATAAAATCATCGCTGTTCTAAAAGACGACCTTATGTATGGCCATATGCAAGACATTTCTGAATTGCCTGAAGCCATATTGCAAAGGCTGCTTCATTACTTCAAAACCTACAAACTGAATCCTGAGAACCAAGAAAACAAAGTTGTAATAACCGATGTATACGGGGCCAAAGAATGTAAGCATGTTTTAGAATTGGCTGTAATAGATTATCAAAAAGAAATCGCGAAACAATAAAAATGCGTTTAGGTTTACTGCTTATACTGGTATTTTTTAGTGCTTGCTATAGAGTTGAGCGACCAGTTGACAAGAACAAAAGGCCCATACAAACCTTTTTAATCAAGAAAAACTTAAGTGTAAGAAATGCGGGTTTAAAATTCTCTTACAGTTTACGCAAGTACAAACCTTTAAAGAAACAGTTTGCCGACAGCAATTGGGTATTAACATTTTCAGATGATTTTGACACCTTAGACCTTAAGAAATGGCGACCAGGCCAGCCTTGGGGAGAAGTTCATCCAGACAATTTACACCAGTATTACGATGCTGGAGAAGTAAAAACGAAAAACGGTTATTTGTATTTAGGTGGTGCTTACAAACCCAAAACATTTAAAGTAAAAGACAGCATAGTAAACGTCCCTTATGCAATAGGATTGATTAATTCAGACATATCCTTCAAACAGAAATACGGCTATTTTGAAATCCGCTCAAAGAATCCAAGTGGTGCGGCAACCTGGCCAGCATTTTGGTTAACGGGGGCAAACAAGTGGCCTCCTGAAATTGATATTTTTGAGATGTATGGACAAAAAACTGGCAAGACCGTTCATGCCCAATACACAACGGTTCATTGGGGAGAATCGGGATCAAAATCGAGGGGATATTTGTGTCGGAAAATCAATTTACCCAAAAATACAGACAGCAGTTTTCATGTATACGGCTGCTTGTGGACCCCATATTCGATAAAGCTTTACACCGATGGCAAATGTGTATCTTATATGCGGGTAAATGCACGTTTAAGAAAATGGTTAGACGATGAAATGGTTGTTATCATTAACAATTGTTTTGAAGCCAAGTACTTAAAATATTTACCTGAGAATTTTCAACGCAACGAATTTGTTGTTGATTGGGTAAGGGTTTACACGGCAAAGCAAGTCCCGAAAATAAAATAACTTGTTTGTAAACTCGTAGCGAGTTAGAAACGATTTCAAAATCTAAACACTATTTTCGCAGCATGGGCTACACCCGCATTGATAAAACGATGGCAGATGCACTTTGCCAAATTGTTGGGGAAGGTAATTACAAAACCGACCTAGAATCGTTGGACCTTTATGGCCGCGACTATACAGAAGACTTAAGCTTTACCCCCGAGTTGGTCTTATTTCCAAGCAATACAGAAATGGTTTCACAAATTGCAAAGTTTTGCAACGAGAACATGATTGCATTAACCTGCAGAGGAGCAGGCACGGGATTAAGTGGCGGATGCTTACCAATAGAAGGTGGCGTGGTATTGGGATTTGAAAAAATGAACCGCATTTTGGAAATCGACACAGTCAATCACCAAGCCATAGTAGAACCAGGGGTTATCAACGAAGCTTTACAAGAAGCAGCGCAAGCCTTGGGTTTGTTTTACCCCCCAGATCCAGCCAGCAAAGGCAGTTGCACCTTAGGAGGCAATATTGCACACAGCAGTGGAGGTCCACGTTGCGTTAAATATGGCACAACAAAAGACTATGTATTAAATTTAGAGGTCGTATTGGCCAATGGAGAAATTATACAAACGGGTGCCAATGTATTAAAGAATTCTACAGGTTACCACTTAACACAATTGATGGTGGGCAGCGAAGGCACATTAGGCATAGTGTGTAAAATCACCTTAAAGCTAATCCCCTACCCTTCATATCGATCGTTGATGTTGGCCAGTTTTGCCAATGCCAAAGAAGCTTGCGCCTCGGTGCCAGCTATTTTCGCAGAAGGCGTTCAAGCGTCAGCTATTGAATTTATGGACAGTAAAGGGGTTAAACTATCGATAGATAAAAACAATATAGCCTTTGAAATGGGTGAAGAAAAAGCCTATTTATTAATTGAAGTAGATGCCTTTAATGAAAACGATTTGATGCCACAATGCGAAAAAATATATGCGGCATTGGAAGCAAACAATGTTATGAATGTCTTGATGGCAGATGACAGCGAGACCAAGGAGAAATTTTGGAAAATCAGAAGATCCATTGGAGAGGTTGTGAAACAACATTCGGTTTACAAAGAAGAAGACACAGTGGTAACACGTTCTTTTTTACCTGACCTTTATGAAGGCGTAAGTAAAATAAGTGAGAAATACGGATTTGAAACGGTTTGTTATGGCCATGCAGGTGATGGCAATTTGCATGTAAATATATTGAAAAACGATTTGGATGATGAGGCTTGGAACAGCGGTTTACCCGAAGCCATACGTCAGATTTTTGAATTGTGTAAACAATATGGTGGAACGATAAGCGGCGAGCATGGAATTGGTTTGGTTCAGAAGCCATATTTAGATATTGTTTTTAGTGAAGCACAGTTTGAAATCATGCGGGGCATAAAGCGCAGTTTTGACCCAAAATTAATTTTGAATCCGGGAAAAATCTTCGATATGTAGGTTGATTTTGTGAATAAAAGAGATAAATATGTGAATATACCCTGCGAGGGTGTATTTACTTTCGCAATCAGATAAAAAAGTCTGAAATTAGTATGAAATTCATTGTAGCGGCACCAGAATTATTAGAGCATTTAAGCAAAGTTAGCGGGGCAATCGTATCGAAGCCTGTATTACCTATACTAGATAACTTCTTATTTGACATTAAAAGTGGTACGCTTACCATTTCAACCACCGATTTAGAGACTTCAATGTCTACTTCATTGCAAGTTGAATCAAAAGATGATATCTTGGTAGCTATTCCTTCAAGGTTGTTAATTGACACCGTGAAAATGTTGAATGACCAACCTATTACTTTCACTGTTAACGAAGAAACTTATGGTATTGAGTTAGGCACTGCGAATGGCCGTTACAAATTGGCTGGTCAAAGTGGCGCTGACTTCCCTAAAGTTCCTGAAATTGAATCAGAGAGTGCATTTTCAATGCCATCAAATGTATTGTTAAGATGCATCAGCAAAACTTTATTTGCAACAGGCAATGACGATTTAAGATTAAACCTAACCGGTGTATATGTTGAATTGTACAATGACAGTTTAAACTTCGTAGCTACTGATGCCAACAGATTGGTTAAATTAACCCGTCACGATATTAAGCCAGGTATGGAGCACACTTTCATCTTGCCTAAAAAAGCGCTTAACTTATTGAAATCATCATTAAGCAATGATGTAACACCAATACAAATTGATTTCAACAAATCAAACGTATTCTTCACCAGCAACAACTTAAAATTGTCTTGTCGTTTAATCGATGAGAAATATCCTGATTACAAAGCAGTAATTCCTCAAGACAACAACAATATCGTAGGTATCAACCGCATTGACTTTTTAGAAACTGTTAAACGTGTTGCTAACTTCTCAAACAAAACCACCCACCAAATCAGAATCAAAATTACGGGTAACGAATTGGCTGCAAGTGCTGAGGATATTGAATTGGCAAACGAGGCAAATGAAAAACGCGCTTGCGAATACGATGGTGAAGACATCGAAATCGGATTCAACTCACGTTTCTTATTGGAATTGTTGTCAAATGTAGACCACGATTCAGTTAAATTGAAATTGTCTACACCTAACCGTGCTGGTCTTTTGGTTCCTGCAGAAAATGAAGCAGACGAAGAAGTGGTGATGTTGGTGATGCCAATGATGCTTAACAATTACTAAGACTTACGATCCGTCAGTTTTCCTTTATAGCCTTAGCTCTATTGGCCGAAATTATTGGCACAGTAGGAGGTTTTGGCTCTTCGGTATTCTTTGTTCCAATAGCGAACTTTTATTTAGATTTTCATTCGGTTTTAGGCATAACAGCCTTATTCCACTTATCGAGCAATATCAGTAAGATTGTATTGTTCAGGGATGGAATAGACAAAAAGCTTTTAATCAACATTGGCATACCCTCTATCATCTTTGTGGTAATAGGCGGCATGCTCAGCGACAAAATGGGCTCTTCCCTTTTAGAAATGCTTTTAGGATGCTTTTTAATCGCCTTAAGCATTTACTTTTTAATCAATAACAATGTGCAGATCAGTACAGGTAAGTCACAAATGTTTTTTGGTGGCGCTATATCTGGCTTTGCCTCAGGATTAATTGGAACGGGCGGTGCAGTGCGTGGCATCACCATGTCTGCATTTAATTTAGAAAAGAGTGTGTATGTAGCAACCTCTGCTGCAATTGACTTAGGAATAGATTTAAGCCGCACAGTGGTTTATGTGTACAATGGCTATCTGAACAAAACGAATATTGTCTACGTTCCTGTATTGCTTTTAATCGGATTTATCGGCACTTATTTGGGAAAGAAAATATTAAACAAATTGCCTCAAGACAAATTCAAAATGAGTTCACTAATATTGATACTCATTATTGGAATTGTTAGCATTATTAGACCAATAATGCAGCTGTTTAATTAACGGGTTTTCCTTTTAAAATCACCTCTTTTCCAAGCTTCAAAGAATTGAGCCCAAGCAAAAGGGTTAAGGATATTCATAGGCGGAATTTGACCACCAGAATAGTAAGATTTTTGAGCATACATTCTGGTTATTTGCTTGTAAGCCTCAGACGCATCTGAACCTTCTAAAGAGAAAGCTTGTTCCTTGAGTTCTTCACGCTCCATATTGTTTTTAGCCCTTTGAACATCATCGTTTGGAATTTCTTTGGTCACAAACAAATGGTCGAAGGTTGCACGGTTAGGCATTGGCATAATAACAACTCCTGGGAAATACACCGTATCTTGGGTCATCAATTTTACAATACTGTATTTATAATCGCGTAAGGTATCTGGAATAACGAATATGCAACGTTTAAACTCTACATGAGAAAACACAACGGTATCACCTTTTCTAGCCACGAATGAAAAATAGCCCTCTAAATTTGAGTAGGTACCGTAAGGCTTTTTTTGAACAAAAATATTTGCAAATGGAATTGGGTATATGCTGTCGGATGAAAGCAAAATACCAGAAAATTGTATCAATCCACTATCCCTTTGCAATTGGGTTTGAGCCTCTGTAAAAAAAGGCAAAAGCAAAAACAGATAAAGTCCAATTTTTTTAATCATTTCTATTAGGCATATAACAAATAACCTGCCAACAAAGTTACAAAAACTAAAAGAACAGTTGGTAGTTTCTTGTATTGCAAATATACCAAAGTTATGATGAAAACGATAAGAGAAAGATATTGATCCGTTAAATCGTGCATCGCTATCCCTTTTTTCTGAGATTCAAAAAACAGAGCACATTCTGAAACGATGGATTGCAAATATGGCCACAACATAAAAATGGCGGCTGACCAAATGAAGCCAATGGACACAGAAATTATCCCATCTAAGGAACGGTAAATAATTGGGTATTCTTTTACTTGGCTCCAAATTGGATACACAAAAAATATCAATAAGGTTCCAGGTAAAAAGATAGCCAAAGTTCCAACAGCACAACCAATAAGTTGACCATTGAAGCCATATCCAAGGTTTTTCATAGCCATACCATTGGCAAATGTGGCGAGTGAAAAAGTCGGTCCTGGAACCGCTTGAAGTAGTCCCAAACCCGTATTAAACTCGTTCAAGGTCAAGTACTGTTTGGGTTTAAATTCCACAAATTCTTTAAGAATCATAGAATACAAAACATTGCCTCCACCGAAAACCATGGTACCCATTCTATAGGTATTTTCGAACAAACGAATGGGTTGTGAAAAGCGGGGAAACTGGGTTTTAGTATACAATCCCACAACTGCAACAGTGATAAGGATCATAAACATAAGTGACAGATTTGCCCACCGTATATTTAACAAAGGCTTGTTATTGGGTATGAAATCCTTTTTTCCGAAATTAACGGTTACCAAAGCTCCGGCCAAAAGCAAAACAGGAAAGGCAACAGGAGAATGGAAAAGAAAGGATAAGAGAGCTGCAAGAATGGCAAGTCCAATATTTATTCTGTCTTTTTTCAACAACTTGAACATTTGAAATGCTGCAACAACTATAAAACCGAGCGCCATGGGACCGATAAAGGTGAACACTTCTGGTTTAACAAAACTGGTTGACAGCACAAAAAAGGACATCAGCAAGGTAGCTGGCAAAATCCAAATCATGAGTGCTAAGAATGCCAAACGAGGTCCTCCAATTTTATAGGCAATGGAAGTCAGGGTTTGTGTTGACGAAGGGCCTGGAAGTATTTGACAAAGGCTATTTAATTCCAGTAAATCGGTTTCGCTGATGTATTTCTTCTCGCGAACCAAATGCTTTAAGAAAAGACTAATATGCATTTCTGGTCCGCCAAAAGCAGACACAGCAAGGAGGGCAACGTCTTTTAGAAAAACGATTTCTCTTACGCGTTTATAGTCGGTGCGGGTTAACAAATCTTAAACTTGAGTTCAAAACTATATAAAAATAATATAATTTTGCAGTATGTTTAAATATTTTATTCCCTGTGTGTTATTGCTAATGTCTTGTAAAGAAGGTTATAAGGCGGATTATGAGGTTAAAGCTGAGCTAGAATTGATTGATACGCTTCAAATGCGTGTGCAAACCATCCGCACTTGGTTGGATTATATGCCATTGGAAGAAATCCAGGAGCGCAAAGACATCATCAAGCATAACTATGAGTTTTGCGATTCAAGATACAGAGAAAAAAACATGGTGGTTGATTTGGAAACAGCTCAGCTAATGGATGAATACAAAAGCTATGGCAAATTGTATGGCAAAGCTATAGACAGTTTTAAACCAATCGTTATGGAGATTGAGGAATTGTTAATTCAATTAAAGACATTAAAAGAATCGGCTCACAGCAAAGACTATAAGAAAGAGACCTTCTTAACCTATTTCAAAAAAGAAAAAGAAGATGTTACAAAGCTGTATGCCTTAGCCGATAAAATTCTAAAACCATTAAAAGACACTGATTTGGCTTACGATAGGGCACAAAAAAAGGTAGAAGCTATTTGCGAGGGTTTGAATGAAGGAAGCGACATGACTGACAAAGCAGTTGGAGCGGGAGCAGAAGGAGAAGACGATTAACTTTTCAGAGTTCAATCGTATTAATTAAATATTAATCTTGCCTTTTACCTAAAAGTATGTTACTTTTGCACCCTTTTTTACCCTAAATATAGTCCAATGAAATTATCTAAATTCAGCTTTGATTTACCAGCAAACTTAATTGCACAAGACCCGCATAAAAACCGCGATGAGAGCAAATTAATGGTATTGAACAGAGCAACACAAAAAATTGAGCATAAAAAATTCAAGGACATTTTAGACATTTTTGATGAAGACGATTTATTCATCATGAACAACACCCGCGTATTCCCTGCAAGAATGTATGGAAACAAAGAAAAGACAGGTGCTAAAATCGAAGTTTTCTTGTTAAGAGAATTAAACGAAGAGCACAAGTTATGGGATGTATTGGTTGATCCAGCGCGTAAAATCCGTGTAGGCAATAAATTGTATTTCGGAGACGACGACTTGGTTGCTGAGGTAGTAGACAATACGACAAGTAGAGGAAGAACTATCCGTTTCTTATTTGATGGCAGCAAAGAAGAGTTTAACAATATTGTTAGAAAACTTGGTGAAACGCCAATTCCAAAATACATAGAGCGTGCGGTTAAAAAAGAAGATGAAGAGCGTTACCAAACCATATTTGCAACTGTAGAAGGCGCAGTAGCTCCTCCAACAGCAGGCTTGCACTTCAGCAGAGAGTTGATGATGCGTATGGATATCAAAGGTGTTAAATTCACTGAATTAACTTTACACCAAGGATTGGGTACTTTCAGAAATGTGGAAGTAGAAGATCTAAGCAAACATAAAATGGATTCTGAGAGTTATTCAATCAGCGAGCAAACTGCTGCCTTGGTTAATGCAACTCAAATAGAAAAGAAAAGAATTGTTGCCGTTGGTTCTGGAGCTATGCGCGCCATTGAATCATCTGTATCATCAACTGGTACCTTAAACGCTAGTACTGGATGGACCGATAAATTCATTTCTCCAATGTATGATTTCTCTATTGCCAACGCCTTTATCACCAATTTCCATGCGCCAGAAAGCACATTATTAATGTTGGCTACTGCGTTTGGTGGATACGATTTCGTGATGGAAGCCTACAAAGAAGCTGTAAAGAAAAAATACAGTTTCCAATGCTACGGCGATGCCATGTTGATTTTGTAATCTAGCGGTGGGAAATAGTTTTTTTCATTTCCAAGAATTCAGCATTTTCAGTCAAGAGAAAGGATTAAAAGTGAACAGCGATGCCTGCTTATTGGGCGCCATTGCTGACATTGAGAATCCTAAACACTGCCTAGACATAGGTACTGGAACAGGCGTAATTGCTTTGTTTCTTGCCCAACGTTTCCCTGAAACATTTGTCACTGCAATAGAAATTGAGGCTGCTGTGTATGAGCAAGCCAAAGAAAATATTGAAAAAAGCAAATTTGCCAAGCGTATAAAAACGGTTCATGCAGATGCCTTGCTTTATAGCGATGAAGTGAAATATGATTTGATTGTATGCAACCCACCCTATTTTAAAAACCATTTAGAAAAAATTGACAGCGAAAAGAACCGAGCCATTCACAACAAGACGCTCGATTCATTGTCATTGATTGCACGCATAAAAGATTTCTTAAATCCCGAAGGACGGTTTTGGCTTATCTACCCACCCCAAGAGGCGGAAGACTTCAAAAAATTGGCCATAGAAAACAGCTTATATCCGCTTAAAGAAATAAAGATTTACAACAAGCCGGGCAAACATTACCGCAGCATAATTTGTTTTGGAAAGGCAAAAGAAATGGACATAAGGTTTGAAGAATTGCTTTTGATAGGAGAAGATGGACAAAAAACGAAAGTTTTTCGTCTATTAATGAGCGGGTTTTATCTTGAAAACACAGAAATGTATAAAAGAAGCAACTAGCATTCTAATTAAACATTTATTTTTGCGAATCGAATGGAAGAAATTTTAAGTTCAGCAGGCTTAATGAGCCTTATTACATTGACCTTCATGGAGGTTGTTCTTGGTATAGACAATATCATATTTGTTAGTATCGTAGCTGGTCGCGTTGAAAAACACGAACAAAAGAAAGCCAGAAACATTGGTTTACTATTGGCCATGCTCTTGCGTCTAATATTGTTGGTGGTTATTCAATTAATCATTGAAGCCCAGTCAACCTTGTTTACCTTACCTATTGATTTTGAAGGCAAAGATGTTAGCATAAAAGATTTAATTCTAATTGCAGGTGGTTTGTTTTTGATTTACAAATCGACCACCGAAATACACCATAAATTTAACGTCGACGAACACTTAGAATCTGAAAAGAAGACCAAACAAACTTTGGGCAAAGTAGTGGGTCAAATATTGTTGCTAAACTTAGTATTCTCAGTCGATTCAATTGTTACAGCCATTGGTCTGACCCAAAGCATACCTGTGATGTTTATCTCCATTGTATTATCAATGATAATCATGTTGGTGGTTAGTGGCAGTATCTCAAGTTTTGTAGAAAAGCACCCAACTGTAAAAATGTTGGCCTTGTCGTTTTTATTGATGATAGGATTTATGTTGATTGTTGAAGCATTTGAAATACATGTTCCGAAAGGCTATATCTATTTCTCTATGGCTTTCAGTTTATTTGTAGAAATGCTCAATATCCGTTTAAGAAAGAAAACGAGTCCGAATCCATAGTATGTTTTACCGCAATTCTGTTCAAAACAGCTTTAGTTTCCAAACTGCTTATACCTTTAATGAGGTTAAGGAGACATGGGCTAAAATTTTGCCAGAAAAGCACCACTTGCGAGATTCTGATCTTGAAGCATTAGAAAACGCAAATCCAGAAGATCTTGATTTCAGGTATGTAAACATATACCAAAACAATGAACTCATTGGCTTGATGTATTTGCAATGCTTGAATTTCAATAGCAAACATTACCACCACAATATATTTGACAGACCGGTTTTAAAACATTTAAAACAATGCATAGTATCTCAAAGTGTTAAGCTTTTAATATGCGGAAACTTGTTTAGGGTTAACTTTCAAGGCTTCTATTTTATTGACAAGAGCAATAGAGAACAGATATTCGATTGTCTTCAGTTATACCGTTTAGAGACAAAAAAAGAAAACGGTTTATGTGGCATTTTGCTCAAAGATTGTTCGAGAGAATTTACGGTCAAACAATTTACCTGTTACCAGTTTAAGTCCTTTAAGCAAGACTTAACCATGGAATTGGATTTACGCGATGAATGGAAAAGTTTTGACGACTACTTAAACGCCTTATCGCGCAAGTACCGTCAAAGGGCTGCTAAAATCCAAAAATCGATACAAAGTTTGGCAATGAGAGATTTGAGTGTAGACGATTTGATTGCAGAAAAAAATCAGATTACAGAGTTATACCAAAACATTGTACAAAAACAAAGTATAGCCTTAGGCATTTTAAATGCAGAATATTTTATTGAGATGAAAAAGAAGTTGGGCGATAACTTTAGGGTTTACGGCTACTTCTTGGGCGACAAGATGCTGGCATTTAGCAGCAACATTTATTATCCAGAAAAGCAAAAAATGGAGATACATTACATTGGCTTGGATTACAATTACAACAACCAATACAATTTGTATTTTAATTTATTGTTTGACGGCATTAAATGCGCCATTATCAATGGATTCAAAACCATAGAGATGGGTAGAACAGCCAGAGAAGCCAAAGCCAATGCAGGGGCACATGCGGTAGAAAACTTCAATTATATTTGGGTAAAACCAGGAATCGTTCGCATGGCCTTTAACTTTATCGGCTCATGGTTTGACAGCAATATTGGCGAAGATTGGAAAAAAAGAAATCCATTTAAGTCAAACAGCGCTCAAGACCAAAGCGAATAGTTTGGTATTTCAGACACTTGCACAAATTTTTCATTATTGGCATCCCAAAGCAGACCAACATGGTTGAGTCCATTGCTTAGCAAAATACATTGAACCCCTAGTGTTTGGTGGTATATTCCAGCTTGGTGCAAAGTTGCATTAGACAAAGCTACGCCTGGGGCTTTGCATTCAACGAGAAGAAACATTTTTCCTGTATTATTGGCCACACAAATGTCAAATCGTTTTTTCAAACCATTGAAAGTCAAGGCACGTTCAAGAGAGATTAAGCCTAAGGGAACAGATATTTCATCGACTAAGAAATGGACTATATGTTGCCTTACCCATTCCTCTGGCGTCAAGACCACATACTTTTTCCTCACAATGTCGAAAATTAGTGTATTACCTTGTTCTTCTTTTGTCGTAAAATTGTAGGACTTAAAATTCAGTTTCACTCCTGCGAACTTAAAACATAATGGCGAATCAGACTACTATAAAATTCGATCAAATTGTTGGCGACATCAAGCGCAGGAAATTCACGCCCCTATATTTGTTAGAAGGAGACGAAACTTTCTACATAGATGAGCTTGCAAGGGTATTGGAGCAAGAGGTTTTAAAACCTGAAGAAAAGAGTTTTAATCAGACCATTGCTTATGGAAAGGACATCAGTCCTTTAGAAATCAAAATGGCAGCCAAGCGTTATCCAATGATGAGTGAATACCAATTAATCATCATTAAAGAGGCGCAAAACATCAGCGATATAGAACTATTAGAAGACTATGTAGAAAACCCAAGTGCCACCACAATTTTGGTTTTGTGTTACAAAGGGAAGAAAGTAGACAAGCGCAAAAAAATCGGGAAACTGTTTGCCAAATACACCCACTTTACAGCTGACAGATTGCGTGATTATGAAATCACTCCTTGGATAGAAACCTATTTCAGATCAAAGCACAGAGCCATAGACGTTAAGGCGGTGCAGTTGATTGCTGATTATTTGGGCAATGATTTAAGCAAGATTTCCAATGAGGTTGACAAACTATTAATCAACGTAAAAGAAGATGTTGCTGTTATTGGTGTCACACATATTGAGCAAAACATAGGTGTAAGCAAAGACTTCAATATATTTGAATTGCAAAAAGCCATTGGACAAAAGAACTTTAACAAGTCGATACAAATCACCCATTACTTTGCATCTAACACCAAACAGCATTCAATCATACCTTTGATTGCCAATTTGTATTCATATTTTTCAAAAGTATATACGTATCACAGCATAAAGAGTAAGCCAAAAAAAGACATTGCTATTGCCTTAGGGGTTAATGAGTACTTTATTGAGGATTACAGACAAGCAAGTGAAAACTATTTGCCATTGATGATAGAACAAATCTTTGCATTTTTGAAGTACTACGATTTAAGATCTAAAGGGGTTGACGATGCGGGAACGGATGATGGACAATTGATGATTGAAATGGTGGTTAAAATTTTGCGCATAGCAGAGATTCCACATCAATTAAAATTGGTTTAAAAAAATCACAAAACCCTGTTTTATAAGGCTTAAGTTTTAAGCATTAAGCCACACAATCAATTAAATAACAAAAGGTTTTTATTTGCTTCACATTTATTTTAATTTTTATTTTATATTTTCCATTTTTCAAGGTATTTTTACACCTTTAAAACAAAAAATATACGATTGTTAATCATGAACAAAAAATTACTTATTACCGCTTTGGTATTGCCATTCATGGCATTTTCACAAAGCAAAGACGCCTCAAAATTCAGTCAAATGACTGTTGGAGGTCCTCAGTTGCTTAGCAGCCAAGCTGCTGGTACTGTTGACAACAGCACGTTTGATTCAATGGCAAATGCAGGAGCTAGCAAAGCTGCTCCACAAAGCAATGCAAAACGTGGAATTATTTCTTACAGTTTCGTTAAAGTAGGAAGCACGTATTACGATTTACAAACCAACGCAAGTATTGGTAGAAGAGTTGTATTACACGATGACGGTAAAGTATCTGTGGCTTGGACAACTTCAAATGATGCTACATATGCTAACCGTGGAACTGGATACAACCACTTCAACTTAAGCAGCTGGTTAACTGTTGGAAATCCAACAAGCAGAATTGAAAGCGTTCGTTTAGGATGGCCTTCAATTGGTGTTAACAATGGCAAAGAATGGGTTATGGGACACGATGCTGCCAACGGTGGTTATGTAATGTCAAATAATGCAAGCATTGGAAGCACTTCTTGGACTCAAGGAACTTCAGTATTAACAGAAAACAACTTGAGACCATTATGGGGTAGAGTTGCAAACAGCGGTAACTATTTCCACTGCATTGGTACTTATGCTGACTCATCTCAACCAGGTGAGCCTAGAGCACCAAAAAGAAATGGTGTATTTGCTCCATTGACCTATAGCCGTTCAACTGACGGTGGCGTTACTTGGGACATTCAACATTCTCTATTGCCAGGTTATGACAGCACCCGTATGACTTCAGGTGGTGGCGATGAATACTCTATTGATGTTCGTGGTTCAGTAGTTGCAATTGTAACTGGTGACCATTTAAAAGACGTTACTGTATGGAAATCTACAGACAACGGTGCTACTTTCACAAAAATCATTGCTGATTCATTTGCTTACGCACCATACAACGACAAAAAGTTAATGTTGGATACACCAACAGTATGTGATGGTTCAGTTGAGGTGTTAATTGACAACAACAACAATGTACACGCATTTTGGGGTGTAAGTAAAGTATTTGATGATGATACTACTGACGCTTCTTATAGCTTCTTCCCAGGAACAGCTTTATTGGCACATTGGAGCGAAAGCACCGGTCAAGTTCAATTCATTGCTGGTGGTTCTCAATTTGACCGTGACAAAAACGGTACTTTAGATGTATCTGCTGGTAACACTGCAGCTTTGTCTGGTGGATTGGTTCCTCAAACTTTAAAAAACAACGGTATTTCATCTGTAGCTAGATTGGGTAACACTTCATTGTTGCACTCTCCTTCTGCTGGTATCGATGCTAGTGGCAATATTTTCGTAACTTTCTCTTTCCCATTAGAGCAAGACGTTGATGCAAACAATGTAAACTTAAGAGATATCATGATGGTTCACTCTACAGATGGTGGCGCTAATTGGGCTGCTTCTCAAGACATCACTCAAATCCAAGGTTTAGAAGAAGAATTTGCTTGTGTTGCTAAGAAAGTTGACAATTTCGTTCACGTTATTTTCCAACAAGATGCAACTGCTGGTACAAACTTACAAAACAATAGTACTGCAGATAACAACCACCCAGCTGGTGTTAACGATATCATGTATGCTGCTATTCCAGTTGCTAAAATTTTAGATGGTTCTATCCAAACGCTTTGGAGCTTAGGTGTTGAGCAATTTGATGCAAACCAAGAAGTATTCGTGGTTTCTCAAAACTATCCTAACCCATTCAGCAGCAATTCAGATGTACTTATCTGGTTGAACACTGAATCTAACGTTACCATCGAAATCACCAACGTATCTGGTCAAGTTGTTAGCACTCAAAACTTCGGTTCTAAAGGTGCTGGTAACCACTCATTAACCATGAACGCTGAAGGTTTGGCTGCTGGTATTTACTTCTACACAGTAAAAACTGCTACCCACTCTGTAACTAAGAAAATGACTATCAACTAAGATAGAATTTATCTGATATTAAAAATCCCGTCTTGTACTTACAAGACGGGATTTTTTTTTACAAATTAAGGAACCAAATACTTCCGTTTAATACAGAAGCAAAACTGACCCAAAGTAAATATGGTATTTGTGAAAGTGCTGCTATTTTGTTGCAGCGCCAAAAAGATACGATCATCCAAATGATGCAAGACCAAATGGCTATTATTTCTATAAATGATATGCCAAGCCAATGAAAGGTGAAGAAAAGAAAACTCCAAGAAAAGTTTAAAGTCAATTGTAAAAAAAAGACCTTTAGCGCTAGACTGCGTTTTTCATTCTTTTCAGATTGTAGAATTAAATACAAGCCAAGCCCCATTAAGGCATAGAGAGAAGACCATACTGGTCCGAACAAATAATTGGGCGGATTAAAACTAGGCTTGATTAAATTGGGATACCAAGACTTTAAACCATCTATGGTAGCAAACCCAGAGACGCCGCCAATGGCCAAACACAATACAATGCAAGCAAGTAGCTTAAGTACAGATTTCATGCTACTTAAACAGACCATTTCAATTTAAGTTTTATTTCTTACCCAACTGCTCGGCTATGCGTTGGCTTAGCATATCAACAATACGCTTGTTCATTTCATTTTTATTCTCAATGAAATACAGCAATTCCTCTTCAGTTAAAAGGGCCAAGACCATACCGATTAAGGTATTTCTAATGGTCATATCCTTTTGAAGACGGAGTTTGACAAACTGTTCGATTTCCATTTTGAAGTCGGGTATTTCGGCACCGTTTAATTGCGATTTGAAATACGTCAAGAACAAATTGTTTTGAAATTTAAGTATAGGGCGCAGACTTGAATTTTGGAATTGTTCAAGTGGCAAGGAGCTGCGTTCAGCGTCGGTAGCAATTTCGCTGCGCAGGGAGATTATTTGTTCTGATCGGTTCATTATTTAGTTTGTAAAGATTGAATGGTTTGAAATCAATCTATTTGTTTGAGGCTTTTGTGGGAACCATCGCAAGACGGCATTTTTTTAGACAAACCACAAACACAATCGTTAAGTCCCTTTCCTTTTAGGATTCTAGCGGTCGATTTCTCAATTCTAGAAATGCGGGTAGCAGATTGTTTGGAGTCTGAGAAAAACATATTATAGCCTCTTTGTCTTCCAGGAGTTAGCGCCATAAATGCCTCATTGAACAAGGCATCGGCATCCAATTTATTTTGCAGTTCCTCAACAAAAGTGAGGTCTTTGCTTTGTTTAAATTCAACTTTCAAGCCCGCTTTTTCAACTTCTATGGCTTCGTAAATATAGGCTTTGATATCGGCTTCAAGGCTTAGTATTTCTTTAACACTGGTAAAACGAATTTGTCTACTGGCTTGGGTATTCTCGGTTTGTTGCACCAAAATTTTGTTTGGGTCATTCAATAGCGCACCTTTCATAAATAAGATGGCACAATAATTCTTAAACGAATGAATAAGCAATACATTGCTGGAATTGTATGTATAACAAGGAACACCCCATTTAAAATCTTCGTTTAGGGCGCAGTCGTTTGCAATATTCCTAAGACATTGCATTTCGGCTTTCCAGGCACTGGCATCGGTTAAAAAGGCATCAACTTTCGGGTTCATAAAAGCAGTTCAAATTTAGGGGGAAATGGGGGAATAATGGGAAGGGA
>JAOASJ010000080.1 GCA_030158725.1 Bacteroidia bacterium | reverse complement strand
ACAAAAACCGGAAATTGCATATTCACTTTCACATTGCGGCCACCCTGAACGCCTGGTTTCCACTTCGGCATTTCATTGAAAATTTTAATTATTGACTTTTCGAAAATTTTTAAGCCTTGGGTTGAATACAGAATTTTAGGCCCTGTAATAACGCCGTTTTCATCGACAACGAAGTTGACTATTATCTTACCGCTTAAATTGCTTTCATTTTCTATGTTTTTTAAACGTGAAGCAACATACAATTTCAAGGTTTCTGAACCGCCATAAAACTCCGGCATCTGCTCAACTATACTGTACACCATATCAGGATTAACAACAGTTTCCTGCAATTCTGGTTCAAATGGCATTTCACCTTGTATAATGTAGCTAGGATCAGGTATAGGTTCAACACACACAGGCTTTATTTTTCCAATCTTCACTTCTTTAATTACCGAATCTTTTTTCTTGATTGCGGTGTCAGTGACTGGACCCATTTCACCCAAGTTAATATTTTCAACTATCTCAGTATTGATTGGTTTGTTTTCATAATTACAACTTCCCAAAGCAAAGGCCCCTAAGGCCAATAAATAAAAATAATAATTGCTTTTTCGCTGAGCGGGACGCAATTTTTTAATTGTAAGCTCTACGTCCTCGTAAGTATAATCTACTTGCCAAGCATAGATACGGGCACAGGTTTTCTTATCTCTGTTGTCGTATAAATATTGAAAGATTTCAGGCTTGCTCATTTGGGTAAAATCGACAACCTCTTTATCGCATTTACCGCAATGTCTAGATATCAGACCAAGACGCATATTGTCCCAGTTTTCGCCACAAGGCTTTTTAATTTCCAATGGATTCATAAACCTAAATACCTTTTATGGGGTAAAGGTAAATAAAGTCACAAAAAAATTTAATTAAACTGCGTGTCGGAAACTACAAAACGTAAAATTCTGAGTGGTGTTAAAAGGTGTTGAATGGTCGACATTAAAACATTCTAACTTTTTAAACTGAGCTTCAAATGCGCTTGAGAGTTGGGTTTGCGAGTATTGCTTAATTTCAATTCCACTGCATTTCAAGGGCCCGTTTTCTGAGAAAGTCCCAACAATTAGCAAACCATGAACACTAACTTTCTTCTTAACCAGTTCAACATAAGCTTTAACCTCTGCATTTGTATTTAAAAAATGAAAAGCGGCACGGTCATGCCACACATCGTATGCTTCTTTAGGATTAAATTCAACCACATCAGAAACTATCCACTTCACTTTAACAGCATCTTCACCCAAACGTTTCTTTGCCCTTTCCAAAGAAGCTTCAGAAATATCGAGTACGGTTAAATTGTTATAGCCCAATTTCAACAAATGGTCTACCAAAAAACTGTCACCTCCCCCAATATCAATAATCTTGGCATCCTTTGGCACATTGAACTTTTTGAAAAAATACAGAGAAGTTTCAGGTGTTTCCTGATACCAACTCACCTCATTTAGAGCTTTTGTTTGGTATATATTTTCCCAGTGGTTTTTGCGGTTTAAATCGTTCATTTGACTGCAAAATTACTTCATTCAATTTCCAAAGACAGTAACAAAAGTCACATGGTAAATTTTCTCCCTAGATTGCACCCTTTAAACTTTATTGAAAGGTGTTCAAAAATTATTTTGAATAAAATTAATCCATGATATTTGCACCCACATTTATATGGAACAAAGCAGTTATACCAATCTAAGTCCCGAAGAATTCAAACAAAAAGCCACAGAGGCAAACACTATAATTTTAGATGTTAGAACTGCGGCAGAATGTGCTGCAGGAATTATAGAAGGTGCAGTGACTGAACTGGACATGTACAATGGAGAGTTTGAAGAAAAATTCAAATCGCTCGACCGCAACAAGACCTATCTCAT
>JAOASJ010000079.1 GCA_030158725.1 Bacteroidia bacterium | reverse complement strand
TACACTGGAACAAGAACCTATATAAGTTATTTCCCGAAACAAAATGGCACTTACAATGTCACTGTAAATGTTAGAGACACCTGCAACAATTGTGACACAACGTATAGTAAGTCTGTTACAATTACCTGTGCTAGCTCCTGCAAATGGTTTAACCGCAATTTAAACTTTAACACTTGGGACAGTTGCAATGGTAGAGGGCAAAATAAATATTCAATTAATGGAGAAATAGGTTCAACTAATGGTTGTTACAAATATGCTTGGATAGTGAATGGCTATACTGTGCAATATGGTTCTAGCTTTTTAAACCTAGGAATAGGTGCAAATGGAACATATAATTTTTGTGTTAAAATCACAGACACCTGCAACAAATGTGACACCACTTTGTGTCGAACATTTAACATAACTTGTTTGCCTAAACCATGCAATTGGAAAGGTAGAAATGCTACTTTTTATATTGTAGATTCATGTTCAAACAACTCTCGAAATCCTAATTTTTTAAATTATTTATACTTCCAAAACAACAGCAGCAAATGTCTGAAATACACTTGGAAAGTAAATGGTAGCACTATATACAGCGGAACCAATCCATATAGTGGTTATGCCCCAAAACAAAATGGCACTTACAATGTCACCGTTAATGTTAGAGATACCTGCAACAATTGTGATACCACGTATAGCAAATCAATAAACGTTACCTGTGCAGGCAATTGTAATTGGAAGTCGCGAAACTTGACATTGTATTCAAGAGATTCTTGCAATAGGAATTACAACAGTTCATACATTACAAGTTTCATCACCATTTCAAACAATTCTTGTTTAAAATACCTTTGGAAAGTTAATGGTGTTGTTAAAAGCAACAGTTATTATTTTAATTATCCCGTTTATGCAAATGGTCAATATACTGTTTGCTTAACACTAACAGATACTTGCTTAAAATGTGATACAAGTATTTGTTTCACCAAAACAATCTCTTGCCTTTCATCTTGCAATTGGAAATCGCGGAACCCATATACCTATGCATGGGATTCTTGCAAGGGGAACAACAGCAAATTGAATGCATATGTAAGCTTTAATTACAACCGTGCATCTTGTTTTAAATATTCATGGACAGTTAATGGCAAATCGGCGGGTAATGGAAATATTATGTCTTACCCAATAACACAAAATGGAACCTATTCAATTTGTGTAAAAGCACTTGATACTTGCAACAATTGTGACACCACGATGTGCTTTAGTAAAACCATCAATTGTTTCAGTGCCTGCAATTGGAAGAGCAGAATTACGGCCAATAACTACTTTGACAGTTGTAATGGCGTTGGATATGCCAATTCGCTCAACGGTTATGTGGCCATGAATCAAAACTACAACACTTCTTGTTATAAATACCGCTGGACCGTTAATGGTGCTTATGTTGGAAACAAAAACTATTTCCACACACCAATTTACCTCAATGGCGCCTACAATGTATGTGTGAAAATTACAGATACCTGCAGCAAATGTGACACCACTATATGTTCCCGTCGCGTAGTGAATTGCAACAATTTAGGATTGAAAAACAACAATGTTAATCTTGTTAAAATTTACCCTAATCCTGCAAGCAGCAACATCAATATCGAATCTACTCAAGCCTCAGAATTCACCGAAATATTGAGTATAGATGGCAAAGCCGTATGGACTGGCAAACTAGAAGAAGGTAGCAACAATATTTTAACCGATCAGTGGGCTAGAGGCATTTATATTGTGAGGGTTAAAACTGTATCTGGAATTAGCAATTACAAAATCATCTTGGAATAATTAAAATTAAAAAACACAAAAAAGGAGCAGTGAAAACTGCTCCTTTTTTATTGACTAATATTTTTTAACTGTAAAGTAAATCTTCAATTGCTTTCGCCACTTTGTC
>JAOASJ010000078.1 GCA_030158725.1 Bacteroidia bacterium | reverse complement strand
ATTATCCAATAACTAAAAAAAATCGTAATTTCGCCGCTCATTTAAAACAATATGAACAGTGCTCAAGAATTCCGTATCGAACGCGATACCATGGGTGAAGTAAAAGTTCCTTCACACGTTTATTGGGGTGCACAAACCCAAAGATCGCTTCAAAATTTTAAAATTGGTAACCAACGTATGCCAATTGAAATCATCAGAGCTTTCGCCGTTTTGAAAAAAGCTGCTGCCATTACCAACAATAAATTAGGCGTACTTTCTCTGACGAAATGCGATTTGATTTGCTCTGTGTGTGATGAGATTTTAGAAGGTATGCACGACGAGCAATTCCCTCTTGTAATTTGGCAAACCGGTAGCGGTACCCAAAGCAATATGAACGTGAATGAGGTTATTGCTAACCGCGCCCACGTGATGCAAGGTGGAAAATTGACCGATGAAGAAAAAGTATTACACCCGAACGACGATGTAAATAAATCTCAAAGCAGCAACGATACTTTCCCTACTGCTATGAGCATTGCAGCTTACAAACAAGTGGTTGACTATACCATCCCTGGTTTGCAAGCCTTGAAAACAACCTTGAAACATAAGTCGCGCGACTTCATGGACATCATCAAAATTGGTAGAACCCACTTTATGGATGCAACGCCTGTGACCTTGGGCCAAGAGTTTTCTGGTTATGTTCAACAACTTAAAAATGGCATCGATTGTATCAACCGTGCTTTGGTTCCTGCTAGCGAAATCGCCCTTGGCGGAACTGCTGTTGGTACAGGTATCAATACCCCAAAAGGTTATTCAGAATTGGTGGCTAAAACCATCGCTGAATTGTCAGGTTTGCCAATCGTAACTGCTGAAAATAAATTTGAAGCCCTTGCCGCCCACGATGCAATGGTTGAATTGCACGGTGCTTTGAAACGTGTAGCTGTTAGTTTGATGAAAATTGGCAACGATGTGCGTATGTTAAGCAGCGGTCCTAGAAGCGGTATTGGTGAAATATTAATTCCAGACAACGAGCCAGGCAGCAGCATTATGCCAGGTAAAGTTAACCCAACCCAATGCGAAGCTTTAACCATGGTGTGTGCTCAAGTAATGGGCAACGACGTGGCTGTAACCATCGGTGGTTCTAATGGCCACTTCGAATTGAACGTGTTCAAACCAATGATTGCTGCTAACGTATTGCAATCTGCCCGCTTAATCGGTGAAGCTTCTCTAAGCTTTGACATTAATTGCGCCGCTGGTATTGAGCCAAACTTGCCAGAGATTAAACACAAATTGGAAAATTCTTTGATGTTGGTTACCGCATTAAATACCCATATTGGTTACGAAAATGCAGCTAAAATTGCAAAGAAAGCGCACAAAGAAAACAGCAGCTTGAGAAAAGCAGCCATCGATTTAGGTTTATTAACCAACGAGCAATTCGATGCTTGGGTTAGACCAGAAGACATGGTTGGAAGCAAAGATTAATTTCTTTTAAATACGATACAAAACGGACTTGCCTTTGGTAGGTCCGTTTTTTTTATGCCTAATTTCTTAAACCCAAGAGCTGTTTTCGTCTAATAGAATTTTCAATCTTCCGTTTTTTTTCGTTCTTTGTAAAATCTTGAGATTTACGCTTTTTCTTATCGCTTTTTCATTCTTGGGTTTAAATGCCCAAAACAAGTACAATATGAATTGGTACTTTGGAAATAAAGCGGCTATCAATTTCAACACGGTTCCACCAACGGTCATGACCAATAGTGCCATGAATACCTACAACAGTTCGCTTACAGTAAGCGATCCCTTAACGGGCAAACTCTTGTTTTATTCCAATGGCAATTCGTTTTGGAACGCTGCCGGTGAAATGGTAGATTCTTCCGTTAAAGGAGCAGCCGTTCAAGATGCCATTGCTATTCCTTTAAAGGCGTATAAAAACCGCTATATGGTGTTTAACCAAAGCAGGGTATTTGTGGTCGATATGCAAGCAAGAGGTGGAAGGGGCAGCATAATACTAAACCAGCCTTTTGTGGTACAGAATTCACTGAACAGAATCACCGCGGTGAAGCATTGTTTGAGTGAATCGTATTGGTTGATCAGCATTAAAGACAATAATTTTTACGCCTACTTGGTTCATCCAAATGGGCAAATAGATGCACCCGTTATTTCTTACAATGCGGGCATACGCTATACCAATTATTTGGGCGACTTTGTGTCTTCTACAGATGGCAACTATTTGGGCATTACCGTGTATTCGCCTAACGGAACAGATTATATAGAACCGCAAGTTTTTAAATTTGACAAACGCTGTGGTGTGGTGGCCAATGAAGTCATTGTTTTGCCCATGCCTTTGGGGTACGACCGCCCACATGGTATTGCGTTTTCGCCCGATACCAAACTGGTTTATGTAGCCTATGGTTTTCAGGAAAGTCAGCTGCAGCAATACAATATTTTCAATCCTGCAGACAATGTGTTAATTGCCACTAGTCCCGATAATTTTAACCAAATAGCACCTGGCCCTGATGGTAAAATATACATAACCACGCACATTGGCAATGTGCCTTCCAATAAAATGGATGTTGTGCATTTTCCTAATTTGAAAGGCAGTGCTTGTCAATACCAAGGCGATTATTTGCGCTTAACAGGCAATACCAATTTTGAAGTACCAAATTTGGTGCTCAACCACACGGGGACTTGCCCGAGCAACCAAGGATTTACCTTGAAAGCCGATACCGCATTATGTGCTGGTCAAGCCGTTTTATTTCAACTAAAAGGGGATGCGACAGGGATAGATGATTTGGAATGGTTTTTCGCCGACCCTAGCAATCCGACGGCCAGTTCAAAAGCTTTGAGCACACAATATGTTTACACCGCCACGGGACTATACAAGCCGTATGTGGTGATGAAGGCCTGTCAAAAAATAGATACTTTTTTCTTTGACGTTGAAGTGTCCAAACGAGAGAATGTAAACCTAGGAAGAGATACCAGCATTTGTCATGGCGATTCTATATTGTTGGGTGATGCAAATTACCTTGGACCTTACCAATGGAGTACGGGACAAACTAGCGCAATGATTTGGGCTAAAAAAGCAGATACTTACCATTTGAGTTTGATGCACAAAGGTTGTATTTCTAGTGATACAATAGCCATTGCATATCACCCAAAATTAAAAACCCTTTTGGGCGATCAGTATTATATCTGTGAAGAAGAAAAAGAATTGGTGGTATTGGATGCTGGCAAAGGCTTTAAGAAATACTTATGGTTACCAAGTAATGACAGCACACAATGGATAGAAGTGCGCAGGGTAGGGAATTACTTTGTGGTGGTGGATGATTACCGCGGTTGCAAAGGCAAAGATGAAGCCCAGGTTGACGACCGTTGCAATCTGCGTGTTTTTATTCCCAATGCGTTTACCCCGAATGGCGATGGACTAAATGACCGTTTGCATATTTATGTTGAGCACGAAGTTTCCTACGAAACCACTATTTACAATGCTTGGGGAGAATTGGTTTTTAAAGGAACATCAGAACAAGAATGGGATGGGACTTACAAAGGTAAGAAAGCACCACAAGGCGTTTATTTAATCAAGGTAAACATCAGTGGATTCTTAAATAAATTTGGGGTTGAGCAAACATACCAAGGCACGCTGCATTTAATTTATTGAGTTTTTAACACAGAGAAATCTTGCATCTCCATGCATTTGAAATGTCCTTTTGGACATTCATTGTAACCTATTTTTGAACACGGTCTGCAACGCAAATCGCTGACCTCCATAATTTGGTTTTCTTCACTCAAAGGGTGGTTGCCATAATATGGGCCCATGCCAAATTCAGGTATGGTGTTTCCCCAAATAGAAACAATTGGTTTTTTCAAAGCAGCGGCAATATGCATCATGCCGGTGTCGTGGGCATATACTTTTTCTGAGCCTTGCATCACCAAGGCACTTTGGTCTATCGACAATTTGCCACACAAGTTAATGGCATTAGGGGCCACATTGGCTAAGGCAATGCCGGCAGCTAGGTCTTCTTTCCCACCGATTAAAACCACGGGATGGTCTATGTTTTTAAGCAATTCTCTTTGTTTGTTTAAAGGAAGCTTCTTGGTGTTGTGTTGCGCGCCAAGGGCGTAAACATGGTAGGATAGTGGCAGATTAAATTCTGAAATGCTGCAATCGTGGGCAATAAAATAATCCAAGCCCTTGCCATCGTTGTGAACTTTTAAATTTAAAGCGGTATCCATATAGCGGTCTACGATATGTTCGTAAGGCAGCATATTGATTTTGAGATTCACCATCAACCATTTCTCCCAGTTTAATTTATCGAAGGCATGGGTCTTCACCCTAAGTGCAGTGCGGATAATACGGGTTCTTAAGTTTCTGTGCAGGTCGAGTATTATGTCAAATTTCTCAGCTTTTAATTCTGAAATTAAAGCGTTGATGTCTTTGTCTAGGCAATGGATTTTGTCGACATAAGGATTGCGAATTAAGAGGTTTTTAAAGTTGGATTTGCTTGCAAAGTGAATTTGATGTTCTGGAAATTGTGTTTTAATGCAGCGCATCACAGGACTCGTTAACACGATGTCGCCAATGGAACTAAACCTCATAATCAGTATTTTCATAAGCTCCGTTTTCGTTTGTTTTCAAGGTGTAAAATAAAGGCATTTACATCCAAAGCATTTAAACATTGCTCTGGTTTCAAATAACCTTTTCTTGCCACATTAACGCCGTATTGCATGTCTGACAAACCTTCTTTTTGGTGGGCATCAGGGTTGATGCTGATCATGCCACCTTTGTTAAGGGCGTAATCTATCCAACGCCAATCGAGGTCTAGGCGGTAAGGATGTGCGTTTAATTCTATCACCACATGGTTGGCGATACAAGCATCAATAATATAGGCATGGTCAATAGGATAACCTGAACGCATTAAAAGCAATCGTCCTGTTGGGTGACCTAAGATATTGGTGTAAGGATTTTCAATGGCCTTGATTAAGCGGCTGTGGGCTTTTTCTTGGTTCATGCTCAAATTGCTGTGAACACTTGCCACGACTAGATCGAACAGCTGCAAAATGTCATCGCTGTAATCCAAACTACCATCCGATAATATATCACTTTCAATACCCTTGAAAATTTTAAAGGGCGCCATCTTTTCATTCAAGGCATCTATTTCCCGCATTTGTTCTAAAACCCTTTCAGGTCTCAAGCCACCAGCGTAAGAAGCTGTTTGTGAGTGGTCGCATATACCGATGTATTCCAGGCCCATCATACGTGCCTCTTGGGCCATTTCGGTCAGGGTGTGCAAACCATCGCTATAAGTGGTGTGGTTGTGCAGGGTGCCTTTTAAATCTTTGAACGTAATGAGCTTGTCTTGTTCATTAAGATGCTGTAATTCGTTTAGTCCCTCGCGCAACTCAGGCAATACATAAGGCAAGCCTAATGATTGGTATATGTTTTCTTCTTCTTCAAAATTACCGGCTCTAGATTGGTATTTAATCAGATCGAGATGGCTTTCAGTGGCGGTGTGTTCCAATAAAGAATTACCCCAGCGCTCGTGGCTGCTGTTAAACAAACGGATGTGCAGGGCTTCAAGGTATACAAGGGTATAGGAGTCTTCGTCGCAGTCGAACAACTCAAAGTTTTCACTTTCACACAAATGCTCTGAAACCGCTTCCAAGTTTTCAGTCACCAATACATAGTCAACCGAGTGGACTATGTCATTGAAGCGCCTGAATTCACCAACCACTTGGTATTGCTCAACTTCAGGCATGCCTTCGAAAGTTTGGTCGAGGAAAGCAACAACAGCTTGCATTTTGGCCCAGTGAAATTGGCCTTCAGCGCTGAATTTAAATTCAATATCGTTTAATATTTGGGCTTGGGTTTTAAAGCCAAAGCCTTTTATTTCCACCAAACGGTTTTCTCTACAAGCATCCAGCAGTTCAGGGATGGAGGTAATGCCAACGGTTTTCCAAAGCACTTCAACTTTCTTAGGACCTAAGCCTTTTACTTGCAGAATATCTTGTATGCCTTTGGGCGTTATTTCCATTAGCTCGTCTAGCTCCTTAAAGCTTCCGCTTTGGATAATTTCTATAACTTTAGGGGCCAAACTCTTGCCCAATTGAGGCACCTTGTTCAGTTCGTCTTCGCTCATGTCGGCCAAAGGCGCTGCAATTTTTTTGATGTTAAATGCAGCAGCGGCCAGCGATTTTACTTTAAAAGGATTGCCATCGTGCAGCTCATACAATTTTGCATATTGTGTGAGTATGGATGATATGTCGCGGTTAGAAAGCATAGCGCGTTTCTATTTATATAATTTTTTTAGTCAGTTCCAACATCAGTTTACGCGCCGAACCATGCTTGTAAATAATTTGATACACCGCATCGAGAATTGGGGTATCTGCATTTACAGATTCATTTATTTCTTTCATGGTTTTGGTGGCATAATACCCTTCGGCTATCATGTTCATTTCCATTTGAGCGCTCTTAACGGTATAGCCTTTGCCCAACATGTTTCCAAAGGTTCTGTTGCGGCTAAATTGAGAATAAGCTGTTACCAATAAGTCACCCAAGTAAGCATTTTCTTTTACATCGCGGTGGGTTTGGTGGCTGGCTTCAAGGAAACGCTCTGTTTCACGAGAGGCAGCAGATACCAATACCGATTGAAAATTGTCACCATACCCAAGACCATGGCAAATACCACAAGCAATGGCGTACACATTTTTCAAAACAGCAGCGTATTCAATGCCGTAAATATCGTTGGTGGTTTTGGTGTAAATATAATGGCAGCAATACAATGAAGCCACTTCCTCAGCCAAGTCTTGTTCGTTAGAAGCAATGGTTAAATAACTTAGTTTTTCCATGGCCACTTCTTCAGCATGGCAAGGTCCGCTAATGGCGGCTATTGAAGCATCTGGAACCATCCAAGTGCTTTCAAAATAATGGCTAATAATTTGATGCGTTTCAGGGTTTACACCTTTAACGGCTGAAATGATTTTTTTGTTTTTAAAACTATCTGCAGGCAGTTCTGCCAATACTTGGTGAACGAAAGCAGAGGGAACTGCAACCAAAATAAAATCGTTGTTGGCCACCACCGCACTCAAATCGCTTGACAGTTGTACCTGATCCAAATCGGTCGAAACATCGGTAAGGTATCTCGGGTTGTGGCCGTATTCATGGATAAATTCAATATCCGCTTCATTGCGCAAATACCAAGTGATTTGTTTTTTTTCAGGGTTGTCGCACAAGATTTTAATCAATGCCGTAGCCCAACTTCCATTGCCAATTATACCAATCTTTCTCATCTCTGCTTGCGAAATTAAAGGATTTGTGAAATATTTACTCATTATTTATTTAGAATCCTTGCACAGCTTATTGTTCGCTGATTGTCTATAAGCTTTGTCGCTTTTTAATCTCTCTTGATTTCACTTTGCCGCCGCCTTTAAAAGCCATAAATTTGTAAGCCCAATCTATGCTGAGTTTAAAGAAAATAAAAAACAGAAACATTAAAGGTGAAGTATACTTGCCGGTGTCTAAAAGTGTACTCAACCGCAATTTAATTATCAAGGCTTTAAACCAAACCTTAAGCGCTGACGATGTGCAAGAAGGCAGCAGTGACACGGTTTTGTTATACAAAGCTTTGGGACAAACCGAAGGCGAAGTGGATTTTAAAGACGCAGGAACACCCTTGCGTTTGTACATTGCATACGCGGCGTTAAAAGGAATTAACTTGACCATTACAGGCAATGAGCGTTTGAAAGAACGTCCCATTCAGCCTTTGTTAAAAGCATTGGAAGACATGGGCGCAAGTTTCGAGTTTCTCGAAAACCCTTACCAGTTGCCACTTAAGGTACTTAAACCAATTGACCCCAAAACAGAAGATGTTAAAGTCAACGGATCGATTAGCAGTCAATTCATCAGTGCTTTGATGTTGATAGGACCGTATTTAAACAAAGGATTAAACATTGAAGTTGACGGAGAATTAAGCTCAGCCCCTTATGTGTACTTAACACAATACCAAATGGAATTGGCGGGTGTGGGCGTCGACATGGATGAAGACGAAGAAGCGATATGGATAGACAAGGGCGTTTACAAACCTTTGGGCCGCCGACTATTGGAATCCGACTGGAGTGCAGCTTGCTTTATTTTCGCTTGGGTGGCCTTGTCGGATTCGGCGCAGATATTTTTACCGGGATTGAAGAAAGAGTCACCGCAAGGCGATTCAATGGCTGTGTTTTTATTCAAAGATTTCGGGGTTCATGCGGTGTTCAGGCCTGATGGACTAACGCTTTCGAAGAAAGAAGCCTTGGCCGAAACACCAATATTTGATGTAGAAGATGTGCCCGACATGTTCCCGGTTTTGCTGGCTTTATGTGCCATTAAAAAAGCAAAAGCCGTGTTTATGGGCGTGGGTAATTTAAGGCATAAAGAAAGCGACCGCATAGAAGCAATGGCAGAGAACTTGAAGCAGTGTGGGGTTGAACTAAAAGAAGTAAACAGCGACACGGTTGAATTGGTTTACCAAGAAGACTTTGTAACACCGAATACAGCTTACCAATTCAAGTCGTTCAGCGACCACCGAATTGCGATGGCCTTGAGTTTATTTGCCTTCGAAAACGACATTGAAATAGACGACGAGACGGTGGTGAAAAAATCATACCCGAATTATTGGCTGGATTTTAATGCGGTGTTCAGGGCGGTAGATCCAGGGTCTAGGGACTAGGGGATAGGGTTTAGTGGCGAGGCATGCCTTGTCTTTGGAAATTTCAATAATTAATACTGCAAGAGCCACGTGGTAGAGCATTCCACTCCCCATAGCAGAATTCGCTCAAAGCTGCGAATACGCCACAGGGCAGGTTGTTCCATACACACCACAGGGTGAAACAAGAACTTAGCGCAGCGATTTCACGAACTTAGCAAAGCGCTTTCACGACTGAAAGGAGTACACCGGAGGGAGTAGCAGGAGCGAGGCAGTCGATAATGATTCATGTTTTCGTTTTTACAACAATTAACAATTAACAATTAACAATTAACTAATAACTAATAACTATTAACCAATAACCAATAACCAATAACACAAATATCCAATTGTTGCGGTTGCGAAAATCTTA
>JAOASJ010000077.1 GCA_030158725.1 Bacteroidia bacterium | reverse complement strand
GTCGGCTAATATTTAAAACATTAACAATAAAAAAAGAGGAATCAATTCTATTGATTCCTCTTTTTTATTTTATCTTAGAATTAATCTCTAAAAAGAGCTTCTTCGCTAATTTTTCGGTAGTACATGATAGAACCACCTTTAGTGACCAATACTAAAAAGCCACTGTCTAGACTTACTTTGTATTCCATTGGTACTTCAAATATTGTTACAGATTGCCATGATCTAAAGACAAAAAATGGACTGTTTAAGGTGCTACCGCTGATTGAATATTTTCCTTGATAACCTCTTTCTCTTCTTGCATAGGTTGAATCTTTCGCATAACCACAGCCTAGCATTTTTTTATCAAAGCTGAAATATTGAAGGTTGTAAAACCAATAGTCTGTAAATTTCCCACTGTTAGAGCGGTACATAAATACCTTATCTTGGTATTTAGCACTCAATAGTTTGCTCAAAACAGAATCACGTCTGTACATAACAATGATATTGGTATCTTGACTGCACATAGCAGAAATAGCCCAAGTGCCTTTAATGTTTTCAAGCTTAACTTGAGCTTGCAAAAAACTACAAGATAGAAATATGCTAAGTATGAGAAATTTAATTTTCATGCCATTTAATTACCAACCTAAAATCCAAGCAAACATTAACGGAGCAACAATAGTTGCATCGCTCTCAACAATGAATTTTGGTGTGGTGATATCTAATTTACCCCAAGTGATTTTCTCGTTTGGAACCGCTCCTGAGTATGAACCATAACTGGTTGTAGAATCAGAAATTTGGCAGAAATAACTCCAGAAAGGTACATCATGCCATTCTAAATCTTGGTACATCATTGGAACAACACAAATAGGGAAGTCACCAGCAATACCACCACCAATTTGGAAGAATCCAACACCTTTACCGCCACTGTTTGCTCTATACCATTCGGTAAGCCAAACCATATATTCAATACCACTTTTCATGGTTGAAGCTTTTAATTCACTTTTAATTACATAGCTAGCAAAAATATTTCCCATGGTAGAATCTTCCCACCCTGGAACCACAATTGGAATATTCTTTTCAGCGGCAGCAAGCATCCAACTGTTCTTTGGATCAATTTCATAGTATTGCTCAAGAACACCGCTCAATAACATCTTGTACATGAATTCATGTGGGAAGTAACGCTCACCTTTGTTGTCTGCGTCTTTCCAAATTTCATGTATGTGCTTTTGTAATCTTCTGAAAGCTTCTTCTTCTGGAATACAAGTATCGGTCACGCGGTTGTAATGGTTTTCTAACAAATCCCATTCTTCTTGTGGACTAAGTTCTCTGTAGTTAGGAACACGTTTATAGTGACTGTGTGCCACAAGGTTCATGATATCTTCTTCTAAGTTTGCACCAGTACAACTGATAATAGCAACTTTATCTTGTCTGATCATTTCAGCTAATGATATTCCTAATTCAGCTGTGCTCATTGCTCCAGCTAAAGTTACCATCATTTTTCCACCTTCATTTAAATGGGTTTCGTAACCTTTAGCAGCATCCATAAGGGCAGCAGCATTAAAATGTCTGTAGTGGTGTTCGATAAATTGAGATACGGGTCCTTTATTCATGACTATAATTATTGGCGCAAAAATAGGTCTATTAAATTGAAAAGTATAAAAATAAGTATGCGATATTTTTACATAAAAAAAGGTTCATTTCGTTTTTTAGAAATGAACCTTTTAGAAAATGTTTTATTAAGATTTACTTAACCACAACCATTGCAATTTGGTAGTAATTGTTAACGGCCCCAATAAGTTTAAACTTTCTGTAATAGCTTTCTTCGAAAATTTTCAATGCGTAATATTCACTGTTTGGAACATTGAATTCATCGAACAATATTATGTCGCCTTCTTTAAAGAAAGGGGATAGAGTGCACAAACCAAATAGGGTAGAAGAGAATAAATCAGCATCAAAGTGAATGATTTTTCTTTTGCCATTGTCTAAATTGTTTTCTTTCAAGAAAGTTGGCAAAGTGTCTTGAAATAAGCCTTTGATAAAAGTTGCACGTTCATCAGTGATATCTGGAATACCAACTGCATTCATACTTCCTTTTTTGAAATTCAAACCCCAAGCTTCTGGCAAACCTTCAAAGGTATCAAAACCGTAAAACTTACTGTTTGGGTTGCTGTTGTTGTTTAACCACCATTTAAAAGATTGTCCTTTATATACACCAAGCTCAATGTAATCTACTTCCAAATTTGACAATTCCATTTTTTTAGAAATGTCTTCATATAAATTATATCTTCTGTTGTGGTCTCTTTTCCATGTGAAGAAATCATTCATAATGGATTTATCTTTTTGCTCATTCACCCATTTGCTGATATTTAAGGTGTTTGCCACCAACATTAATGGTTTTACTAAGAAGGAAAGATAAACGCCGGGTCTCAACCAATAGATAATGCCCTTAAGGCTGACTTGAATTATTTTAAGAAATGACTTCATTTTTTGTAGGGTTGCAAAACTAATGATTTAGATTCTAAAATCATTAACTGCTCATTACACTTCCACAATTAATATCAACGACTTGACCAGTGATGGCTTTTTGACTTAATAAATAGTATACCAAGTCAGCTATTTCTTCTGGTTCTGCCATTCTTCCCAAAGGAACGCTTTTCATAGCCAAATTGTAAAATTCATCGGTGCTTATGCCCAAGCCATTGGCAATGCCTTCCATGCCTTCTTTTGACATGGTGGTGTTGACCCAACCTGGACTAATCGCATTTACCAAGATATTGTCTTCGGCTAATTCTATAGCCCAGCTGCGCATTAATCCTAATAAGCCAGCCTTTGATGCACAATAAGCCGTATAATTCTTAACACCTAATCGAGCTAAAACACTAGAGGTTAACAACACATGTTTTTTTTCTCCTCTGCTGCTTTTAAGTTGAGGTAAAAATGAATTCACAAAATAGTAGGTGCCCGATAAGTTGGTGTCTAATATTTCATTCCAACGGTCATCATCGCCATAATGGTTTTCTCCTCCAACACCTGCATTCGCAATAATGCCATCTATATGCGCTCCGTTCAAGATTGCAGATACTTCTTCGCAATTTGCTTTTAACCGTATATCAGTGGTAACCACTAGGTGGTTTCCTGGTGCCAATAATTTATGGGTCTCTTCCAGTTTGTCAGGATTTCTGCCCATTAATATAATGCCAGCGCCTTCTTTTGCAAGTTTTATTGCAATGGCTCGGCCAATGCCACTGCCAGCTCCGCTTATGATGTATCGATTGTTTTTCATAATCAAATAATGCGTGCAATATAAAAGATTATTTGATTCTTCAAGGTTTTGAATGAAAAATATTCTATAAAATTTATTAATTTGACTATGTGCAGTTTAAATAAGAATGGATATTTTTGCAGGTGTGAAATATCAACTAGTAAGCATTGACGAAAAGACTTTAGCAAAAGAATTTATCGATTTCCCAAAAAGACTGTATAAAGGGGATGCCAATTATATAATGCCATTGGATGTCGATATTGAACAAGTATTTGATCCTGCATTTAACAAAGCATTTGAAACTGGTGCTTGCAAAAGATGGTTGCTAAAAGACAATGGAAATACCATTGGAAGAATTGCTGCTTTCTATTCTAAAATCGAAACTACCGGCGTATTAACAGGAGCTTGCGGTTTTTTTGAATGTATCGACAATTTTGATGCAGCTTCCCAGTTGTTTGATGTGGCTAAAGCTTGGTTGATTGAAAACAAATGCGAATACATGGATGGTCCTGTAAATTTTGGTGACAGAGATAGTTTTTGGGGTCTAATGGTGGAAGGCTTTGCAAGTCCTAGTTATAGAGAAAATTACAATTTCCCTTATTATCAAAACCTGTTTGAAAAATATGGTTTCACTCCCGAAATTGGTCAAACCACTTCACTAATCGAAAAGGAATCATTTAATTTCGAAAGATTCAGCAAATTGGCCACAAGGGTCATGAATAACCCCGCCTATACTTTCGATTATATTCATAAAGATAATTTAGAGAAATACGCGAAAGACTTCATTGAAATTTATAACCAAGCATGGGCCTTTCATGAAAACTTTGTGCCTATGACCATGGATAAAATTATGGTGAGGATGAAGCAAATGAAACCTATCCTAATTGAGGAATTAAACGTGTTTGCTTACCATGATGGCAAGCCAGTTGGATTTTATATCAATGTTTTAGATGTTAATCAAATCTTTAAACATGTGAATGGTAAAATGAATCTTTTGGGTAAACTCAAGTTCTTATACTACAAAGGATTTGTAAAAAGAGTTAGAGGAATTGTTTTTGGTGTTATTCCAACCCACCATAATTTAGGGGTTGAAGTAGCTATGATTATGCATTTCAGAGCCGCATTGATTAAAGACCGATACAATCAAAATGAATTGGCTTGGGTTGGTGATTTTAACCCTAAAATGTTAAGTATGTTTGAATCAATGGGGGCAAAACCAGTGAAAAAACATATCACCTACAGGTATAATTTTACTAAATAAATTTGAAAATACTTTTTATCGCCAACCGTTTTCCTTATCCTCCTTTTAGGGGTGATAAACTAAAGATTTACAATCTTTGTAAACGCTTGTCAGAGAAAAATGAAGTTCACTTAATTACCTTTACCGAACAAAAATCTGATTTACAATATTTGGACAAATTAAGTCCCATTTTTAAACGAATGGAAATTGTTCATTTGCCCAAGTTACAAAGCTTGTTTTATTCAGCTTTGGGTCTCTTTCAAAAATTGCCGCTTCAAGTTCAATATTTTAAATCGAATGAATTTGCTTCCCGATTAAAACAATTGTTGGCTGAAGAAAAATACGATGCCATCCATGTTCAACACATACGAATGGCCCAATATGCAATTCCATACAAGCAGTATTTTAGAATTTTAGACCTACCAGATGCTTTCTCGCTATACTGGCAAAGAAGGAAAGAAGTGCCAAGAAGTCTATTGTCTAGAATGCTAGATAATATTGAATCTAAAAGGGTAATTAAGTATGAAGAATATGTGCTTAATGAGTTTAATTTAAATTTAGTCTGCTCTCAAGAAGATCAAGAGTTTTTAATTAAAACCCACCATGTATCTAATATTGAACTCTTGCCAAATGGGGTAGACACCCAACAGTTTAAACCGGGTAAACACGATTATTCTCATAATGAAACCTTGTTATTTACAGGCAATATGGATTATGACCCCAATGTTGATGCTGTCGTTTATTTTGTTGATGAAATCCTTCCTACGATAGTTAATGCTTTTCCAAATGTAAAATTTGTGATTGCGGGTCAAAGACCAATTGACAAAGTAAAGGCTCTTGACAATGGCAAAAATGTATTTGTTACTGGTTTTATCCCTGACTTGTCAGAAACCTACAACAGCGCAAGTGTTGTTGTAGCGCCATTGCGCTTTGGAGCAGGTACCCAAAATAAAGTTTTAGAAGCAATGTCTATGGGCATTCCTGTGGTATGCTCTAATATCGGTTTTAAAGGTCTAGGCATTAATGATGGCGAAGGCGCTTTCATGAGATTAGGTGCAAGCGACTTTGCAGAACAAGTAATTAAACTTCTTTCTGATGAAGCATTAAGGAACACAACTGGTAAAAAGGGGATAGAAGTAATTGAAAAATCATTTACTTGGGAAACCATCTCAGAAAAACTAGCCTCGTTTCTTAGTAGAGGAATTAAATAGCTTGGTTCTTCTTTTTGCTGTATACAATTCTAACCCAAATAAAGGCTATTAGAATTAATAATGCGCCTAAAAACATTGGTGCTCCTGGTAATTCGTAAAGTGCATTTTCGCCACTAAATTTCGCAAATAGATTGTTCATAATCAATGGTCCAATAATGGCCGTGATACTCATTATACTGGTCATGCCCCCTGATAATTCACCTTGTTCGTTAGCTGGCACAGAGCCACTCATTTCACTTTGTAAGGCCGGGCCCGCTATGCCGCCCAAACAATAGATACTTGTAAAAGCAAACATCATCCAAGATTGATTGGCCATTGCAAATAACAACATGCCTATAAAATACAAGAAAAAGCCCAATTGAATTGATTTTTGATTTCCTAACTTGGGCACTATTACCCTGATTAATCCACCTTGTACTATAGACACCATAAGACCTACCATACCTAATGATAGTCCTATCATTTTTGCGTCCCATTGAAATTTATACTTTGTATAATAAGGCCAGTTTGATTGCACTGCGTGTGAGGCAAGATACAATAAAAATAAAGGAACCATTAGTTGTAAAACTTGTTTGTACTTTTTAAGTTGAATGAGGGTTCCAATTGGGTTTGCGCGGCTCCATTCAAATTTCCTTCTGTTTTCTTTGGATAAACTTTCAGGCAATAAAAAATAACACAGTCCAGCGTTTAGTAAAGAGAATATTGCGGCAACATAAAACGGTGCGCGTAAACTAATTTGTGCTGCCAAGCCGCCAATTACGGGACCGAGTATAAAACCCAAACCAAAAGCAACGCCAATTAAACCGAAGTTTTGGGCTCTTTTTTCTGGGGTACTAATATCAGCAATATAGGAACTAGCAGTTGTAAAGCTAGCTCCACAAATACCTGCAATCACTCTGCCGATTAACAATACTGGAATACTCCATGCAAAAGCATGGAAAATATAATCTAGTCCTAGACCTAATAAAGAAATAAGTATAATAGGTCTGCGTCCAAATTGGTCGCTTAAATTTCCCATTATAGGCGCAAATAGAAATTGTGGGAAGGCAAATGCAAATACCATCCAAGCACCGACGCTAGAAGCTTCAGAGATGGTGTAACCCCCTAATTGAGAAAGTAGATTTGGAATGATAGGGATAATAATTCCAATACCTATAACATCAATTAATAGAGTAATGAATATTAAGGTTAGTGCATATTTGCCTGTTTTTGAGTGTGTCATAAACTTAGAATGCGAATTTAGACTTCCCAAATTATATTTCTAAATTTAAAGTTTAAAAATAACAAAGGATTTCTAATTGACTTTAAAACCATGTAAATTTGAATAATGAAGCAAAGCCTGTTTGTTTTATTTTGTACTTGTATTCAGCTGTCTGTTTTTGGGCAGGTTTCAGATAGTTTTATTGTCTCAGGAATTGTGCGTACGAATGAACATCGGTACAAAAACTATCCTATAAAGACGATTAAAAATGCAGTTGTTAAAATCATGAAGAGAGATTCTATTTTGTATTCAACGAAATCAAATGACACAGGTGGTTTTTATTTGAAGTGCTCTAAAGTTATTTTGAATGATACGGTAACCATTGAAGTATCACATTTATACAATCAGAAAAGGGTGACTTTTGATTCAATTTGTCCTTATCTAGTTTTAAAAACACCTTCAGGTTATCATGATTACAGCAATTTTCTGAATCCATCAAAATTGAAAAATGATACAATTCATCATCTTATAGTTTTGCAAGCACCGTTAATTTGCCACAATAATTTTGAATTGTATTTTCCAAAAGATTCTATAAAGCCTTCAAACTATAATATAGATACATTATGTATGTGTTTGAATAACCAAATTAAAATTTTATTGAATCATCAAAAAAATGTAGAACTCCTAATTTTGAGTTTGTATTCTAAAGATTCAGTTTTTGCAATAAAAAGGGCTGAGCGCCTCAAAGAATTGATGTACTTAAATTACCAAATGCCAGTTGAAAGAATTCAAATTAAAGTATATGAAAGCGAGGAATTAGATAATTTTTGGCTCAATAATAATGGAATTGAATACGAAGTTTTGAAACCTCTAATACGTATTTATCATCATTGATTTTCAATTGATAATTTTGGTTTTCATCGTTATACATAATTTACTATCTTTGCCCCCTAAATAAGAATATGGCGCAGTTTGAATTAATCATGCCTAAAATGGGCGAAAGTATAGCAGAAGCTACCATTACCAAATGGTTGAAGAACGAAGGTGATACCATTAAATTAGATGAAGCAGTTGTAGAAATTGCGACAGATAAGGTAGATTCTGAAGTTCCTTCTACCGGAGAAGGTGTATTAATTAAAAAGCTTTGGAACGAAGGTGATGTAGTGCCAGTTGGTGCTGCTATTGCTTTGATAGGTTCTGATGCCTCAGCTGTTGCTAGTAATTCAGCTCCAGCTCCAGTAGCTAAAACTGAAGTAAAAGTTGAAACAGTGGTTCAAGCCGCTGCAGTTGCTCAACAATCTGTTGACGCAGCAAGCAATCTAGTTTCATTGGCTAATTCTGCTGAAGGTAGATTTTATTCTCCTTTGGTTTTAAATATTGCAAAAACAGAGGGTATTGGAATGGCTGAGCTAGACCGTATTCCTGGTTCTGGTAAAGACAACCGTGTAACAAAGGCTGATATTTTAAAATATGTTGAAGGTGGAAGATCTGCCCAAAACACCGTTGCAGCAGTAAGTGCACCTGCACCAGTTGCAGCTGCTCCTGTAAGCAAGCCAGCTGAATCTAAGCCAACTGCTTCGAAAGTAACAATGATGCCGGGTGATGAGATTTTGGAAATGGACCGCATGCGTAAAATCATTGCAGACCATATGGTGATGAGTAAATCAACCAGTCCTCACGTTACGTCTTTTGTTGAAGCAGATGTTACCAATTTGGTTCAATGGAGAGATAAAATCAAAGGTAAATTTGAGAAAAAAGAAGGTGAAAAAATTACTTTCACTCCAATTTTTATTGAGGCTGTAGTTAAAGCGATTAAAGACTTCCCAATGATTAATATTTCATTGGATGGAAACAATATTGTAAAACGTAAAAACATCAACATTGGAATGGCTGCTGCTTTACCTTCAGGTAATTTAATTGTTCCTGTAATCAAAAATGCAGACACTAAAAATTTACTAGGTTTGGTTAAAGATGTTAACGATTTAGCAAGAAGAGCAAGAGAAAACAAATTAACGCCAGATGAAATATCTGGTGGTACATATACCATTACCAACGTTGGTACTTTTGGAAACGTAATGGGAACACCTATTATCAACCAACCACAAGTAGCTATTTTGGCTGTTGGAGCTATTCGCAAAAAACCAGCAGTTTTAGAAACTGAATATGGTGATGTAATTGCAATTAGACACATGATGTTCTTGAGCCATAGTTACGACCATAGGGTAGTAGATGGTGCTTTGGGTGGTGCTTTCGTAAGAAGGGTAGCCGATTACCTAGAGCAATGGGATGTGAA
>JAOASJ010000076.1 GCA_030158725.1 Bacteroidia bacterium | reverse complement strand
GGGTTTAGTTGGGATTATGGAAGTTACTTTTTTTCGTTAATTAATATATTCATTATAGGGGATAGGGTTAGCCTTCTTCGCTTAGGCTTCTATGGCCGAAGGGGTTTAGTTAGGGTTTCGGAAGCTTCATTTTTTCGTATATTAACTCATCAAATCTTCTTTCATTTTTTAAATGAAAATCAATCATTTAAAATTCTTGTGCTAACATTTGAATGAATAATGCTATTCTTCAAATTTCTAAATGGATAATCTTGTTTTTCAAAATTTATTAACCTTAGTTATGACACAAGAAAAACCAAGTTTTAAGTCGCATTACGACAATTTCATCGGTGGCAAATTCGTTGCCCCAGTAAATGGAGAGTATTTTGACAATACCAGTCCTATTGATGGTAAAGTCTTCACCAAAGCTGCCCGTTCAGGTAAAGAAGATATCGAATTGGCTTTAGATGCCGCCCACACTGCTTTTGCAACCTGGAGTAAAACATCTGCTGCTTACAGAGCCGGAATTTTAAATAAAATTGCGGATGTAATGGAAGCCAACTTAAATTATTTAGCAACCATAGAGACCATAGACAATGGTAAACCAATTAGAGAAACCATTAATGTGGATTTGCCATTATGTATCGACCACTTTAGATATTTTGCTGGTGTTATCCGTGCAGAAGAAGGCAGTATTGCTGAGCACGATGAGAACACTGTAAGTATATGCTTACACGAACCATTGGGTGTGGTTGGACAAATCATTCCTTGGAACTTCCCTTTGTTAATGGCAACATGGAAAATTGCACCTGCTTTAGCTGCAGGATGTTGCGCAGTGGTAAAACCAGCTGAACAAACGCCAACGTCTATTATGTGTTTAATGGAATTGTTACAAGATGTAATTCCTGCTGGTGTGTTAAACATCGTTTCAGGTTTTGGTCCAGAGGCTGGAAAGCCATTGGCACAATCTCCAAGAATTTCAAAAGTTTCTTTCACAGGAGAAACCACAACAGGACGTCTAATTATGCAATATGCTTCTGAAAACTTAATTCCTGTTACAATGGAATTGGGTGGTAAATCGCCAAACATTTTCTTCCCATCTGTTGCTGATGCCGATGATGCTTTCTTCGACAAAGCAATTGAAGGTGCTGTATTGTTTGCAGTAAACCAAGGTGAAGTTTGTACTTGTCCTTCACGTATTTTGGTTCACGAAAGTATCTACGATAAGTTTATGAGCAGAGTCATTGAAAGAACCAATGCTATTGTAATGGGTAATCCATTAGACAGCAGCACCATGATGGGCGCTCAGGCTTCGAATGACCAGTATGAAAAAATTCAATCTTACCTAAAATTGGGTAAAGAAGAAGGCGCTGAATTGTTGTGCGGTGGAGATGTTAAAAAACTGGATGGCGACTTGGCTGGTGGTTATTACATTCAACCAACCTTGTTTAAAGGCCACAATAAAATGCGTATTTTCCAAGAAGAAATTTTTGGACCAGTGGTATGTGTTACAACCTTTAAAACAACCGAAGAAGCTATTGCTATTGCCAACGATACCATGTACGGTTTAGGTGCTGGAGTATGGACACGCGATGCCCATGAATTATACCAAGTGCCACGTGCCATTCAAGCTGGTAGAGTATGGGTAAACTGTTACCATGCTTACCCTGCACATGCACCATTTGGTGGATATAAAAAATCAGGATTTGGCCGCGAGAACCACAAAATGATGTTGGGTTACTACCGCCAAACTAAGAACATGTTGGTGTCTTATGACAAAAACAAATTAGGATTCTTCTAATAAGCTTTTTAAGAGCACCTTGTTTCTAATGGAAGCAAGGTGCTTTTTTATTTATAATACTATAGAAATGCCAGTATCACGCGTATTAATTACACCCGAAGCCGATGAATTGCTCAATGTTTTAAAACAAAAACACGGGGCTTTAATGTTTCATCAAAGCGGAGGTTGTTGCGATGGTTCACAGCCCATGTGCTTTGAAAAAGGAGATTTTATTTTGGGTCAAAGTGATGTATGCATTGGTAGCATATCCGATTGTGAATTTTGGATGAATAAAGACCAATTTGAGTATTGGAAATTCACACAATTAACGGTTCATGTAAGCAAGGGAAGAGGTTCTAGTTTTTCGCTTGAAATACCAATGGGCATGCGGTTTTTAACCCAGTCACGTTTGTTTACCGACCAAGAGTTATTGGATCTTGAACCCTTAAGATTTGTAGAAGACTAATTGCTGTTCAGCAATTGGTATTGTTTTGGCGTTATGCCCTCGTGGTGTTTAAACACACGGATGAAATAATTGCAATCGTCGAAGCCAGATTCATACGACACATTTTTAATATACAGTCTTTGATCCTTTAGCAAACGTTTGGCGTATTTGATGCGCTCGATAATGATAAATTCTATAGGACTAATATTCATCTCCCTCTTAAACATACGGTACAGAGAAGGGGTACTTAAGCCAACACTGTTTGCCAAATGTTTGATGTTTATTTTCTCCCCAAGGTTGTTGCGTATAATGCCAATGATATTGCTGAGGTAAGGATTCAGGGTATGGAATTGATCTTCTTGAACGCTTCTAATGGTCTGCGATTGGGTAATGCGCACCAATAATTCTTGAAGGGTAAGGTCGGCCAAAGCATCTTTAGTAATGGAAGTGCTTTGACAAATATTCATCAGTTTATTGATGGTTTGGGCCAGTTCGGGGTTGTTGTAAAAAAAGAAATTTCGTTCGTCTAATTGCCAATAGTTGTTGTTGCCTTCTTTTGGGTAGCGCTCGTTTAAGAAATCGATGGTATCTATAATTTTTTGATTATCTATAGCCAGTGCCAAACAATGGGTGGGATTGTTCATTTCTGCTTCAGGGAAATCTATTTTCATTTCCACGTTGGCAGGAACAATAACCGACTCACCTGGCAAGTAATCGAAGCCAGGGTTTTCAAAAAGATGCATTACTTTTTTACCGCGCAGCATGCTGGTAACCACTAGGTCGTTAAACTTCAATGAAACTAGCTCTGATTTTTGATAGGTTTCAAATAAATTCAACTCGCAATTGTTCAAATTGTATATGCTTCTATTCTCAATTAAAGTCTTGAGAGAAGCCTCCTTGGTAAGCGCTGGAGAATGTGGTATAATTCTTTTGTTCAGCATGGGTATTAATCTACAATTATCTTCCTTTGTTTTAACAAACATAGGGATTAATTAATAGAAAGTAAAATTTTTTTGAAGAGGGGATTTATAGGGGATAGGGACTAGGGTATAGGGACTAGGGGTTAGGGTATAGGGTCTGATAATGCTTCGTCATTTCATTATTTAAATTGAAAATTGGTATAACATGTTTTTTCTTATATTTGTGTTTAATCAGTTTATTCAATTACAGTATTAATTTTACAGAATCATTTTAAATTATATATCATGGTATTACACAAAAAGTTTATTGTATTAATTGTAATGATTCTTTCTTTAAAATTTAGTTACGCTCAATGTGCAAAAACAAAGCTAATTAGAGATTTTATTATTAAAAGCAATAATTATAATGCTGTCAATTTTAAAGTGAAGAAAACAGTAGTTTCAATAAATTCATTTGATTTACAGAAAAAAAGAGATACTAGCATTACTTACGAAACTTATTGGTGTATAAGAGAAAAAAATAAAATACAATACTTGAAAGAGAATTCTGTCAAAGGATTTACACTTTCTTATAATGACACTTTAGTGGTTTCATTTACTGAAAAATATGCATTTAAGAATAAACTGGATTTTGCAAAGCAATCTGAATTTGAAGAAGCTTTTTATTTTCTAGGTAAAAATAATGACACTTTTTTTTGCAATTCAAATGATTCGATTGTAAGCCTTAATGATTCTACATTTAACATGTTTAGTTCTTTTGAAAGCGAAGCAGGGCCTGGGAAGATCCAATTTGAATTTACCTTTGATTATAATGGGTATCTCATTAGAAAGGAAAGCTTCTACAATATAGAGTTTGCAATTCCGAAGATTTACACAAAAGTTGAATATAGTAACTGTAAGTATTTTGATAAAATACCTATTGAATTTATTTCAAATTTTAAATCAAAACATAAACAAGCAATTTCCTTAATTAAAACGCCTAAAAAAGTATTTAAAGATTCAACAACATATACTATTTCTATGCAACCTTTCAAGAATTTTAAATTTAGAAAAATAGAAAATAATGGGAAAGAATTTAATATAGATTCTGCTATAAAAGAAAACAAAATTACATTAGTTTATTTTTGGTTTCGTGGGTGCTTGCCTTGCGCCAAATTAAAACCTGAGCTAATTGCGATATATAACACTTTCAAGACACAAGGATTGCAAATTATTGGATTAAATGATGTAGATAATAAATCAATTGTAGACTCCACAAAATCCGATTACCAAAACTTTTTTGACAAAAGCAGGAATGTATTAATGTTTAATGAAGGTTACCCTCAAATTATTGTTTTAAATTCAAAAGGTGAAATGCTAGGAAGATTAAATGGGTATAGTAAAGTCGGCGTTATTGAACTAAAGAATCACATCTCTAAGCTATTAAATTGAAACTTGAATTTCAGATAGTTTTTGAAATAAGATCTATCCCCTAAACCATAGTCGCTTGCCCTCCAAACAATCGGCCCCCAATCGCAGCGACAACCCTAGTGTTTAAATTAAGATGGAAGGTACATGCATACATTGCGAGCGGCAGTAAGCACATGTAAAAATTAGTAAGAATTTGAAATCTTCTCAAACACTAGGTTATAGTAGAGAGTGGGAATTTGGCCGCATCAAAAAAGAAATTAATCAAGTAAATTTTTGAAAGAATTAAAATGCTATTATGATTATTAGTATTAAAATCTACTTACTTTTCGATATTACACTATACCCTATACCCTATACCCTAACCCCTAGACCCTGGTCCCCCTAAGCGTTCTTCAACACCTGTATATCCAATTTGTTCATTTGCATCATGGCTTGCATGGCGCGTTTTGCTTTTTCAGCATCGGGTGGCGATAAGAGTTCACCCATGTTTTTAGGAACAATTTGCCACGACAATCCAAAACGGTCTTTCAGCCAACCACAACGGCCAGGGCTGCCTCCAGAGCATAAAGCATCCCATAGATAATCGATTTCTCTTTGGTCTTCGCATGCCACAGAAAGTGAAATGGCGGGTGTGAATTGATACATCGGTCCGCCGTTTAGCGCTATGAATTCTTGTCCATCCAACACAAACATGGCGGTCATTAAAGTGCCTTCTGGCATCGGCGCGCCTTTGCTGTATCGGCTGCTGCTGATAATGGATGAATTGTTAAAAATGCTGGTGTAAAAGTCGACGGCTTCTTCGGCTTCTTGGTTAAACCATAAAAAGGTCGTTATTTTTTGCTTAGGCATAGATTATTTATGCAAGGTAATGGTGGTGTAATCGCGCTTTGCCATTCCGCCAATTTTACTCATCACCATTTCCGATTTTGTTTCGGTTTGGTCGACATTAAAAGGAGAGAGCGCTATAAGCGATTTGATTTTTTCTTCGTTGTATAAGTTGAAACCGTATACTGTAAATGGCAATTCAGACATATAGGCTTCTTCGCCATAACAAATCACACAAACGCCATTTGGCTTTAATACCCTGTATATTTCAATCAAAAAATTCAATGGACGTTTCCAAAAATAAATGGTATTAACGGTCATTATTTTGTCGAAACTTTCGTCTTCAAATGGAATGCGTTTTCCATCGAACAAACTAAATCCAATTTCGTTATCGAAACCAGATTCTGCACTGTGCTTTTTAGCCTCTTCGTGCATCAGTTCTGAAATTTCCAAGCCTTGGTATTTGAGTCCTTTGGCCTTGTCTAAAACATCCTTCAAATGGCCGCAATTTCCATGTCCAATTTCCAATATACTGTCCTTGTCTTTTAAGTGCAAAGCAGCAATGGCAGCCAAGCTCATGCTGATATTGGTTTTGTGCATCACTTCTGCAACACGAAGTCCAACACTGCCGTGCGGATTACTCAGTTGAGAGGCTATTTCCTTTAATTCTTCTTCATTCATTCTACTGCTTATCTTAAGTTAAATAGCAAACTATTATGAGTCAAAAGTATAGAAAATTTTCAAATAATTAGTATTCATTTTTTTACACCTCAAAAGACTGTAAAAAACACTTGTTTTAAGCTCGTCTTTTTTGTAATTTTATTCTATGGCTGAACACAATGAAATAGGAAAAAAAGGAGAGGCTTTGGCAAAGGCGTTTTTAGAAAGTAAAAAGTATAAAATAATGGCATGCAATTGGCGTTACCACAAATTGGAAGTTGATATTATTGCTCGATACCAAAAGTATTTGGTGTTTGTAGAAGTAAAGACTAGAAACACCGATGTGTTTGGTTTGCCGGAGTCATTTGTTAGCAGAAAACAACAGCAGAATTTGGCAAATGCAGTGGAAGCGTATTTGTATTTATACCCGAATATGGGATGGGAAATTCGCTACGATGTTATTTCAATCATATTAAAAGGAGAGCAAGCAGACATTGAGCATTTCGAGGATGCATTTTGGCCTGATAATTTAGGATTGCACAGCTTTGAGTAAGTGCATTTGTTTTTGTCTCAGATATTTTACATTTTCGCAGGGTATAAGTTATGAAAAAATTAATCCTTTTTACCTGCTTGGCAATTTCTGCCGCTGCATGCAACAACAATGCGAAAACTGAAGAGCAAGAAAAAACTGAACGCGATAGTTTGGACAATGCTCAAGAAACTACAAACCAACACTACGTTGATTCTATGATTGCAGCTCAAGAAGCACAGCAATCAAATACAGATTCAAGCGCAGCTACTGAAAGTGTAGCACCAACAAAATAAGACATAAAAAAATCCCGCTTTAAGTAAAGCGGGATTTTTTATTTTTATCTTTAGGAGATTAAACCAGCATTTTAACTGGTTCTTCAAGCAATTCTTTTAAAGTGTTTAGGAATTTAGAACCTACAACACCATCAACCACGCGGTGGTCGCAACTCAAGGTAACTTTCATTACATTGGTTTTAGCGATTTCACCATTCACAATACCAACAGTTTCTTTAACACCACCTACAGCTAAGATACAAGCATCTGGCGGATTGATAATGGCGGTGAATTCTTCTATACCAAACATACCCAAATTAGAAATGGTAAACGTGTTACCAGCCCAATCTGCAGGTTGTAATTTTTTATCTTTTGCTTTTGAGTTGAATACTTTAACCTCAGAGCTAATGGTAGACAATGATTTTTGATCAGCGAAACGCACTACTGGAACCAATAGTCCATCTTCTACTGCCATAGCCACACCAATATGAATGTGGTGGTTAAAACGGATTTTAGTACCCAACCAACTTGCATTTACCCAAGGGTGTTTGCGCAAGGCAATGGCTGATGCTTTCACGATCATGTCGTTAACAGAAACTTTTACTTCACCTGAAGCATTCATGGCAACACGGGCAGCCAAAGCTTTGTCCATGTTAATTTCCATGGTTAGGTAGAAGTGAGGCGCAGTAAATTTGCTTTCAGCCAAACGGCCAGCAATTACTTTACGCATTTGAGAAACGTTTATTTCTTCAAAACTTTCAACACCTGCAACATAAGAATTGCTAGATGCGGCAGCGCTTGAAGTAGAAGGTTTGAAATTTTCAATATCGCTTTTTACCACACGGCCATTTTCGCCAGAACCAGCAACAGCAGCAATGTCAATGCCTTTTTCAGAAGCCAATTTCTTAGCCAATGGAGAAGCAATGATACGGCCATCGTTGTTTGCAGTGGTAGCCGCCGCAACTGGAGCAGCAGGCGCTGTTTCAACTTTTGCAGCAACAGGCGCTTCAGTTTTACTTTCGCTGGCTTGTGGAGCAGGTGCTGCGCCACTAAGTAGCGATGAAAAATCTTCACCTGCTTTACCAACTATGGCAATAATTCCATCAACTGGAACTGCGTCACCTTCGTTGATTGCAAAATGAAGAATAGTACCTTTTTCATAATTTTCAAGATCCATGGTCGCCTTATCGGTTTCCACTTCTGCAAGTATATCACCGCTTTTAACGGTATCACCCAATTTGAAGTTCCACTTTCTAACCACACCTTCGGTCATGGTATCACTCATTTTGGGCATTTTGATTGCTACAGCCATATTTACATTAATATTTCAGATGCAAACTTAAGAATAAAGAATCAAAAGAACAAGAAAAGGAAAATAGGAGGGGCTAGGGACTTTCATTTGTTAATGCTTCATTATTTCGACTAAAAATAAATTGCATTTCCTCACAGGGGCTAGGGGATAGGGTTTAGGGTATAGTGAGAATTTCGGAAGCTTCATAACTTTTCACTCACATAGATATTTTGTAGTTAGCTCTGTAGGTGCTGAATAATATAAATAACGGAAAAACGAAGCAATACGCATACATACTAAACCCTAGCCCCCAACCCCTAGACCCTATAGGTATCCCTTAAAATCCTTACCTTTGCTCCCTTATGTCACACGCTATTGCATTACACGGTGGAGCTGGTACCATTGCTCCAGAATTACTTACCCCTGAATTGGAGAAAGCGTATTTGCATGGGCTCGATTTGGCCATTTCTGCAGGAACTAAAATTCTATTGGCCAATGGCTCATCAACAGAAGCTGTGGCTGCCGCGGTAATTGAATTGGAAAATTACCCTTTGTTTAATGCTGGAAAAGGTGCGGTATTCAACCATGTTGGAAAACACGAAATGGATGCGGCAATTATGCAGGGAATAGACCTAATGGCGGGAACTGTTGCAGGGGTAAAAAACATTAAAAATCCTATACTTCTTGCACAAGCAGTAATGACCCAATCGGCACACGTGATGATGGCAGGTGATGGGGCGGAAGCATTCGCTAAATCTGTTGGAATCGAGTTTGCCGATGATGATTATTTTTACACCGAACAACGCTACAAACAGTGGCTTGACTTGAAAGACAGTAGCAATTATCAACTCGATCACAGTGCCAATCCTGGCAATAAAATGGGCACCGTTGGTGCCGTGGCTTTGGATAGTTTTGGAAACATTGCAGCAGCAACCAGCACAGGGGGCATGACCAACAAACAGTTCGGACGAATAGGCGACTCACCTGTTATTGGTGCAGGAACTTATGCCAACAACCATACCTGTGCAATAAGTTGTACCGGTCACGGCGAATTGTTTTTACGCGCTGTGGTGGCTTATGACATCAGCTGTTTAATGGAATACAAAGGTCTATCACTCAAAGAAGCATGCAACATTGTTGTAATGGACAAATTGGTAAAAATTGGCGGAGAAGGTGGCTTGGTCGCAATTGATGCCAAAGGCAATATTGAAATGCCCTTCAACAGCGAAGGTATGTACCGTGCATCCATTAATATGGCGGGTGAAAAAACATTCGGGATTTACCGTTAATTGA
>JAOASJ010000075.1 GCA_030158725.1 Bacteroidia bacterium | reverse complement strand
GAGTTTAATTTTCTTACAAATATTGAATCTATAACTTTTACAGTCATACAATAGTTTGAAAATTCAGCTTCAACGTAAATCCAAGCTGAATCTGTAACATTGATAATGGCTGAGTCAGCAGTTCTTGGACCAACTATTTTACTAGGTGGTGTCCATTGGATATTGCCCATGAATATTGGACAGATATCTGTTTGAGGGGCCAAGTATAAAGTTGCTCCAGGAGTGCAATATAAATTTAATTCATCTGCTGCAATGATGTCATTTACCTCGATTTGTGAAAATACTGGTTTGCTTGTGTCTCCACAAACAACATCAAAGTAAGCATAGGCATAGTGACCCAATAAAATACAATCTCTTGTAAATAAACGAATCTCCACAGTATCACCAACAAAACAAGCGAAGTTTAAAGTCTCTTCACCCCAACCGGTAGATTTTCTAACTCTATTTGCTGTATCTCTGAAAGTTCCCAATTGCCAAACTGGTGGTTGGTCTAAATTACCTGTAAAAAATGCACCTTTAAGACAGTCTATTTTTTTGCCGTTAATTGCAATTTCATAGCCAAATCCTGGTGATTCGTTTACTGGCACTCCCCAATAGTTATGCGCCAATTCTGATACACCCATACTGTAAATTGTTAATTTATCAGACAAAGAGTCAATTACGTATTTGCGGTACACCGTATCAGAAACAGCTCTTACGCCTCTGTTTCCAACGCGGATTAATCTATTACCTGCGCTGATGTTTGGACGGTTAATTGTTCCTAGCCAAGCATCTGTTGCACCATAGCTAACTACAGCCATGTTTCTACCTGGTCTAGTAATAAAACTTGCAGGGGCGTTAATGAATAAACTATCGGTAACTGTTGACCAGCTTCCAAAATTTCCGTTTTCAAACCCCATATTGCTTGCACATTGTCCGTTTATCTCTAAAATACTAAATAGAGAAGTGATGGCAAGTATTATATATATTGGTATGCGATTGTTCATAATTTTCAATGTTTAATTTTGTTTCAATTTTTAACCGATCCGTCCCACACAAAACTTTGGCCGTTAAGCGTACCAAAAATCTTTACCCTGATGTAAGACCCTGTTGCCATTCCATTAACTATGGCTAAGTCTGTCTGGTAATGTCCAAAAGGCGGTAGGACTCCGATACCCAGGGCGACGAACGCAGGCCCCCAGATTTTCTCGATGTTTGAAACTACATTGTAATTATTAATGCTTTGCTGTATGATACAGTCATTGCCGAATTCGAATCCGCTAGCAACCAATTCAACAAATAGCGGCTGAATGGTATCTCCTAATGTAGATACTAGCTCTAATTGTAATAAATTCAAACTGCTGCTTTTAATGTTTAAACTAAAGTCATTGCGGTTTAACACAATCATGCTGTCATCATGGTCGTTCGATTGCGCTTGCGCTGTACCAAAGATGGCAAAAAATACCGCGAATAAGAGTAAACCTTTAATTGAGCAAAAATCGCTAACTCCGATTTTGCGTTTTTCTTTTGTTGAGTAAATTTTCTTCTTCATGATTTGTGTATTTTATGTGTAAATGGATCCCTACATGCCTGTTATTCAGGGGCATATACAAGGTTTCTTCTCCCTTTGAGTATAAAAACTTATGTATTGTAACAAGCATATATTCAATTTCATACTTGCTTTCAATAAAACAAATAATTTCTATCACTCATGCCTTAAAACACTGTAAATCAGTTTAAAAAAATTTAACCTTAAGTCAGTTTATTGCGTAATTATGATGACTTTTTTGAAATTTTAATATTTGGCTTTAAAAATTTAAGCTTCACAAACCACTATTGTTTAAATGAATTTATTTCAGTTAAAATAATCAACAAATTAGTCGCAGACCTACATGAAAAAAGCACCCTTTTGGGGTGCTTTTAATCTGAAAATTAGTATCTTTATTTAATTCGACAGTTGAACTCAATTTCAATATCTGTCTCTCCCAAGGCCGGATCTCCGTTTTTAATTCCAGGTTGGTGTTTTAGAACTGTTTTTAATTTTCCATCACCAATTGGTCCTGTCCTCCAAATACTTTTTAAACCAATAGGCAGTCCATTTTTGTCAAGGTCATTCAATTTTATGCCAATATTTAAGTTACTCACCGTAAAGTTGAATAAATGGTCTTCGCCCTCATTTAATACCTCATTGCTTATGGTGTCCACTTCAGCCTTGCTTTCGTCGAGTAACAAAAGACTTACTGAATAGGTTCTGTTTGCGTTCAATAGTATACTGTCGAATTGACTTGGCGCATTTCCTCCTTCGCCATCTGCATCCTTGAATTTAAATGTGCTCTTTTGTCCACTCGCACTATCGGTGGCTTCTATAATTACGGTTGTAATTAACTCACTTTCATTTACCGGTGCTGTGTTCGGTTTAGGGTCTTTTTCGCAGGCTTGTAAAGTCATAAGGACAATGGCAAGTCCAATTGCAAGTTGTTTCATTTGTTTGTTCATTTGTTTATTTTTTATGTTTTTGGTTAATAGTCATTGTTAGTTTGGCGCTTATGTTTATGCCCGGTTCATCAGTAAAATATCTAAATCTATTTAAATAGTCCCTGTAGCTGCTGTTGCCGATATTGCTGCCTGTTAATCCGCATTTGAAATTTTGTCCCACAGCTTTGAACTCATAATTTAGGTCAAAACCAATTAGAGCATAAGCTTCTGGTGGTGGCATAAAGTCACTTCCCACAACATAGCGGTTTTGTTTGGATTGGTAATTTACCCATACTTCTGCATTTAAAGTTCTGTGTTTGTATCCAAGACTCAGTTTGCCATTCATGGAGGGCATTAAATTTAAAGCACCTTTTGTGTCCATATTCTGGCCATATGGCAATTGTGCACTTATAATGGTGTACATAGATTTGTGGAACTGATATTTCCATCTGGTGTTAAAACCGTAGAGTGCAGCCTTGTTTTGCTGGTATTGAAATACAGGGTAGGCCCCTCTAATGGTTAAGATTACTTTATTGCTTGGGGTTAAATTGATATATCCATCAACGATTTGGAAATAGCCTTCAATATCAAATTTGTGCTTTTTTAGATGTAAACTATAGGACAATGATTGGCTATAGGAACGCTCTGTTCGCAAGGTGCTGTCGCCAATTTCAATACTTGCCAATCCTTGATGTAGTCCATTCGAATACAATTCATTCGGTGCGGGAGCGCGCCAAGTAGACGATTGTATAAAACTGATTTTCTCTTTACCACTTAATTGGTAATCGGCTTTCAAAACATAAGCAAACCCAGTGTATTTTAGTTGTGTTTTGTTGGATACAGTTCCAATCCATCTGTAAATATCAAAGTGTTTTTGGTCGTAGCGAACAGAGCCTTCTATGCCAAGTTTCTTGAATTGCTTGCTGGCTATAAGAAAACCCGCAAAGCTGTTTTGATAAAAACCAGGAATAAAAAACCGCCCTGTGTATGCATTTGATTGACGCAATCCAATAAGTCCAGCTTTCCAATTGATTTGGTGAAATGGATTTTTAGTCCATACCAATTCGGCAAAACTGCTACTGATATAATAATCAAAGGAAGGACCGGTAAATGAATTGGCTGAGCGCAAAACATCGTATTCTTCTCTATGGTTTTTCTGATAGGATAGGGTTAGTTCTATTTTGTTTTTAGCATTAACTTGTAATGCATTCTTGAATTTCAACATTCGGTGTTGAACCAATTGATAGGGTCTGTCAATTTGATTGGTAAAATTGGCCTTAATCAATGGTGTTCTACTGTTCATTGCTTTTTCTAAGTCAGATAAATTACCAACCTGAGAACCTGTATAGATTCCAATTTTGTTGTGAAATTCACTGTAAAATACTTCGCTTAATAATCCTTTTCTTAAATAGCCTAAATTGACAGAATAGTTGAACTCAGACATACCTGTATTGGCTAAATAGTCTTTAGCCGTTTTGATGTTGCCAAACTGTTTGATGCTGCTTTGCACTCTGATATATATCGGTAGATTTTTACTTAGCACCCCACCCAATATGAGGTTGCCAGTTTTACCTCTGCCATTGCTGTTTCCTATTAAATTGATTTCGCCATTTAGTGTCTTTGGCTTTTCGGTGAATATGCTTTTTGGACTTATTCTAATAACCCCTCCAATTCCATCTGCCCCATAGCGCAGTGATTCGGCGCCTTTAATTAGGTCGATTTCTGAGGCTAAAAAGGCATCAATTTCTGGTGCATGTTCCATACCCCAATTTTGCCCCTCCAAGCGTATGCCATTGTTTACAATAATTACTCTGTTGCCGAACAATCCATTGACCATTGGTTTGCTTACTGTAGATCCCGTCTTTAATAAACTAATTCCAGCAATGTCTTGCATTAACATTGAAATGCTTTGGCCTTTTCTATAGTCCATGTTTTTAGCATTTAAATGGTTCAAATCTTCCGATTTTTCTAGTTTAGCGCTCAGTTTAAACCCTATTAGTTCTTTCTCTATGTGTCTAAGAAATATTTTAATTAAAGTATCTGAATTCACTTCCAATATAATATGAATGTGCTCGCAGTTCAGGTGACTGATATGCACTTCATACCTTCCTGGACATAAGTCATTCAATGTGAATTGACCTTTGCCATCCGTTTTAGTTTCTTTTCTGATAGAATCTATAGACACAATGGTGTTGCTTAAGGCAACTTGTTCGAAACTGTCTAGTACAATACCGCTTATTTTAATTTTGCAGTTTATGTTTTGTGCATCCATAAATACGAATGCCAATAGCCCTAAGGCCAATAATATTGTTTTTTTCAATTGATATAAATTGATTGATTCCTTTTAGATACGATCATAAAAGGAAGGTGAAAATAAAGGTTAAACGATTAGAATTGCTTCCGTTAAGCGTTTGAAGGGGGACCTTTATTTGCAAGACTCCAATGGTATTTTATTGGACTTGCATCAATTTTTATTTGAAGATAATTGTTTTCTTGCTCCTGAAAGCAAGTAAAATCATTGATGTTGTTAGAAAGGAAATTGTGAAATTGTAGATCACATAAATAACAATGTGCATGCGTGTTTTCTATAGTGGCACTTTCGTGGCTATGGTTTAAGTTGCTGCAATTGTGAAGTGATTGTATAGGTGTGCTGTATGCTAGAACCAAGCCTAGCATCATAAAAGTAAGGATATGTTTGTGTATCCTATTCAAAACGGTCTTAAGCTGCTGTCATGTTGTTAGCAATCTCTCTGATTTCGTCTCTATTGTATTTGTTTTCGCTTTTAGCGTACAATGAAACCAAGTAAGAAAGATTCTCTTCAACTTCTTCGCTGTCTTCTAGAGTTTGGAATTCCCAACCACCATTGGCTTGTAAATGTTCATTCACCAATCTGATAGAGCGGGTAATCAATGGGTCTTGTTCAAGTTTAGCCATCTCTCTTAGCTCAGTAAACATAGGGACTAAATTCTCTACATTCACGCTATTGGTTTCTATTTCTTTGATGATCTTTTCGATCAATTCATTTGCTTTTGAACTTTTCATATCTCAGCTTGCAAAGTAAGGTAAATTTAATGAATGATAAAAGGAGAAATAGGCAAAAAAAAACCATCGGTTTTTGACCGATGGTTTTTTAAATAATTTTAAATTAGATTATTGAATGTTCACTTTGCTTGTGCTGATGAAATCATTGTTTTTGATTCTTACAATGTATAAACCTTTGTTTAAATCAGAAACATTGATGCTGAAGCCAGATGCAGTGTTGTATCCAACTGAAGAGTAAACTACTCTGCCGCTCATGTCGATTAATTCGATTTCTGCATCAGAATTACCTAACATTTTAACGTCAACGTTTAATACATCAGAAGCTGGATTTGGATATAAGCTCATGTACTCGCTAGAGTTAACATTGCTGATGTTTACGCCCCAACCTTTATCGTTGATGTAGTCGATAGTGATGGTTTTAGAGTTGTTTGCAATAGTAGCGTTTTGCTCTAAGCTAATTCCTGGACGGTTTTGAATAACTGATTGAGCAATGAAACTGCTGCTAAATGAAAGACCAGTGTTTGTAACTGGAGCATAAGTTATTTGAATGTGCATGGTATCATCTGGCATCATGTCTTTTTTCAATGTTATAACAGCCCAGTTATAAACGATTTGTCCGTTTGCTAATGCAATTCTAGTAAATACAGAATCACCAACGAATGCATCCGCAGTACCGTTGTTTTTGCATACGATGTGTAAGCTGATTGGTTGACCGTGAACGACTGAAACTGGGCTAATAATTTGTTCAACAGACCAGTCGATGTTTCTTTGAGCGAAACCTAAGTTTGCAACCAATGCAAGACCTAGAGTTAGTAAAATTTTTTTCATTGTATTATTGATTTAATATCTTACTACAAATGTATCATTTTCAATTTAACCAAGCAAGACATTCAGTGTATCTTCCTCCAAATTGTTTACAAAATGAACTTCGGTGTCTAAAATATCATCCGAAACTTTCTGCTTTTTCTCCTGCAAATTGACAATTTTCTCTTCAATTGTGTCTTTTGTGATGAATTTATAGACAAATACGGGCTTGTCTTGTCCAATCCTATGCGTTCTGTCCATAGCCTGTCTCTCAACTGCCGGATTCCACCATGGATCCAATAAAAACACGTAGTCTGCCGCCGTTAAATTCAATCCTGTTCCACCTGCTTTTAAGGAAATCAAAAAGATTGCAGCTTCATTGCCTGTCTGGAATTTGTCAACCAGTTTCTTTCTCTCCATAGCCGGTATGTTCCCCGCAATATAATAATAGGGAAGGCCTTTGCCATCCAAATAGGTTTTGAGTAAGGCCAGATGTTGTACAAATTGCGAAAACACCAAGACCTTGTGCCCCGATTCTACAACATTGTGCAAGCTGTTCGTTATTTCTTCAAATTTACCCGATACACCCAAATAATCCGATTCCGCCAATACAGGGTGGTTGGCAATTTGTCTTAATTTTATAAGGCCATTTAATATCAATAAGTTTGATTTCTTATATCCATTTTCTTGTATGGAGTTCAACAGTTCATTTCTGAACAAGGACTTAATACTTTCGTATTTCTGCTTTTGTTCCTCCGACATTTCACAATAAACGATTTTCTCTGTCTTGCTCGGCAAATCAGAGGCTACTTGTTCTTTGGTCCTGCGTAAAATAAAGGGTCTTACTATATTCTTTAAACTCTTTGTGTCTTCTTCATTGCCTTCTTTTTCAATAGAGCTGACAAACTTTTTACTGAAATAATTAAAATGCCCCAATATGCCTGGGTTCAAAAAATTAATCTGACTCCATAAGTCGGTAATGCTGTTCTCTACAGGCGTTCCGGTCATCACTATTTTATGCCTTGCCCTCAACTGATTCACTGAACTAGCAGTTTGCGAACTTGGGTTTTTTATGGCCTGCGACTCGTCTAGTACTATGGCGTTAAATTCAATTTTCGAAAACAAGTCAATGTCATTTCTCACCGTTCCATAACTGCTAACTATAATGTCATAAAGTTTACAAGCTTCTTTAATGGCGCGGGTTCTGTTAAATCCTGTATGGACATACACTTTTAAGTTGCTGTACTTTTTAGCCTCACTCACCCAATTGTAAATAAGCGAGGTTGGCACGACCACCAAACTGCAGGAGTGGGTTTCTTGAACAACTGTTTCTTCAATTTTTTCAGTTTGTCCTTGGTTAAACAAATTGAGTTGAGCGCGAATGGCTGCCTCTTGAACCGCTGTATGTCCTGATATTGGAATAGGGTCGCAGGTCTCCTTTCTGTATTGCAAATAAGTTAACACCTGTATCGTCTTTCCCAAACCCATGTCGTCTGCCAAGCAAGCACCGAAATGTTGCTCGCTCATATAACGCAGCCAATTGTATCCTTCAATTTGATAAGGTCTCAACACCGCCTTTATGCCTTTCGGTAAAGGGTAATCTTTGTTTTTATCAAATGGTATAATGTTCTCTGAACTTGCAAATTCTTCGCCTTCAAACATGCCATCGAGCAAACCAAAATGGTATTTCTTAATCTGTAAATGGTCTGAACTTTGGTCGGCAAAATCGAATAAACTGGAAAAACGGGTAAACCATTCTTCTGGTATTATGGCTATGCTGTTGTCTGGGAGTTCAAACTCCCTATTTCCGCTGAGAATATACTGCTTCAGTTTTATAAAGGGAATTTCAAATTCGCCAAACTTGACCACTGCTTCTAAGTCAAACCAGTCTTTGTTCTTGGAGATTTTAAACGAGACATTGCTTTCACCTATATGGTAACTGCGGCTCAAGTTGCTTTGGTCTACCACCATGCCTTGTTCCTGCATCTCATTGCGGTTTCTATTCAGCAATGGAATCAAACTTTCTCGGCTGTTTTCTGGAATAAACAAGGAGCCTTCGTAAAGTTTTAAACCCATTCTTTTCAATACTTCCACTATAATGTTTTCCCACTGCTTCGAGCGTTTGATGCGGTGGAATATGTAGTTGTCGCCTTTCTTTTCCAATGAAACCGATACCATTTTCTGTGAGTGGTAAGGAAACTGATAAGGTCCGTAATTGAAATACAATCCAGCACAAAGTCCCTTGTCTCCGAAACTCGTAAGTCTTAGTATTGGGAAGGCTCGGTATTGCTCGGTTTTGATTTCAAAGCCTTCGGCGTAAACATCGTAGTTTTCCACCAAGGTCTTTACAAATTTTTCGAAATAAACCGCCTCACTTTGTCGTGGAATGCTGATAAACTTTTTTAGCAAAAAGGGTTTAATCTTATTGCCATCGGTGTCTTTCTTAAAGGTTATAAGCTGTTTGTTGCACAGCAACCATGCGGGTTCGTGAATAATTAACTCGCTTTCGTTTTGGCTAAAACTGATTTTTTGATCCCCTAATTTTATGGTCGCAAAATAATTGGTGCCCACATCCGAACGCCTAAAATGAAACAATATCCCAGCTTTTTCTTCAGCAATCTGTATTCTGGTATGGGTGAAGTTTTTGTCTTTTCCCAAAAATAGTTTCTGAGAACCTAGGCGCTCCAACACTTTTAAAATACGCTTTTCTATATATGGGCGAATTTTGGCGTGTATTTCAGGGGTGTAATGTTTGCTGAAAAAATCGACCGAACGAATGGGTTTCTTGCTTTGGTGAAATTTCTTAATTAAAGCATCAGGCTCGGTCTCGTCCAATATTTTTATCAAATCGGAGGTCTCCTTGTCGGCCCCAAAATCTTTGGCCGTGTTGTGGTGAACCTTCTGACTTAATAAGCTGTAATAGCCATTCGGCATCAACTGCACAGCAATCGATTCAAGCATATATCCCAGTTGTGGGTGCTTGTATAGGCTGAAAACCATTTCAAATGGTTCTTTTGTATTGACACGAATGTTTCCCATATTCTAAACAGAATATCTAGCAAAGGTAGGGTAAATTTCAATGGGCAAAACGGAGGGGAAGGAATTTTTT
>JAOASJ010000074.1 GCA_030158725.1 Bacteroidia bacterium | reverse complement strand
CATTCGAAGAATTCGATTATTCTCCCTATAATTGCTTTAACAAAACTGTGGAAGTCGCACCAAAAAAATACAGAATAGCACATTTATCCAATAAAATCCCAATGGTATATGCGCTGCTTGCTGAAAAAAACTAACATGAATAAAACCATACTCTTTATATTTTTAATTGCTTCAGCACTTGCCAAAGCACAAACCTTTGAGGGAACTCTAACCTATGTTTGTGACATTGAAATAAGCAAAAACATGGCAAAAAAAGGTCAAAGCAAAGATTCAACTTTAACCCAATTGAGAAAAAAAGATGCTTGGTGCGACACCTTTAAAACTATTTATAAAGAAGGCAACTACTTGAGGGTGTTGGGCAATAAACATCTATCTAAAATTTTGTACCGAGCCGATTCAAATAAAATTTATTATTTTGAACAAAGTAATGGAAAAAACATTGGAACTGTATCAGATGCAGGTATAGATTTCGAAAAAACCATGAATGGTCAGGAGGCTGTTATTACAACGCCCGACACCTTGGTATGGGTAAATGGTATTGCATGCAATCTGGTGCGTATACAAACGGAATTACAAACCTTTGAATATTATTACAGCAAAGCCCTTTATCCAATGTTGGCAAGGTTTTATGCCAACCATGTTAATGGTTACTGGTATGCATACTTGCGTCGCGCCAATGCTCTGCCAATAATGATAGTGGAAAAAAACAATTTCTATATAACCAATATATATACATTAATCTCAGCAAAAGAAGAAAACATTAGTGACAATGTATTTACTGCTCCCGAATTGGTCGAGTAAGAAAAAGAATCACTTAAAACGCTAAAAAACAATCGATAAAACCACATTCAACTATGCAACATATTCCTTTATTTTTAAATCTTATTTTTGGACTTACTTGCCTTTTAACCGTGTTGTTGTTTTTAAAGGCAGCGCATTTATCTAAACCAATTGCTCTGGTTATTTTTGCGCTAATATTGGTCCAAACTGGCCTTACCTTAAATGGCTTCTATCTAATCGAAGAAGGATTACCACCAAGAGTCATGCTGCTGATTGGTCCTTCCTTTTTATCCATTATATTGCTATTCATTTTACCCGAAGGCAAAAAAACACTAAACCGTTTAAACTTAAAGTTCTTAACCATTATACACATCATAAGAATACCTATTGAAATCGTATTATATTATCTATGCATGTACAAAGCGGTTCCTGAACTAATGACTTTTGAGGGACGAAATTTTGACATCCTATCAGGCATTAGCGCGCCTATAGTGTACTATCTGTATTTCATAAAAGGCAAAATAAGCAAACGAACTTTAATCATCTGGAACTTTATATGCTTGCTTTTATTGGTCAACATAGTTGTCCATGCCATATTATCAGCACCCACACCTTTTCAAAAAATGGCGTTTGATCAACCCAATATCGCCGTTTTGCATTCACCATTCCATTTGCTACCTGCAATTGTTGTTCCTTTGGTATTCTTGTCACACCTAGCATCCATCCGTTTATTGCTCAAGCGTAAAAAATGACCAAGCACTGACAATCGTATCTTGTTATTCGAGAAATTAAATTTAATTTTGTTAGTAAGCATGAAACCCAAATATCTTTTGATTGCCCTCTGCTGTATAGCTTCTCAAGCTAGTGCACAAAGAATACAGTCTTCATGTACTGCTTCAGATAGTGTAAAAGCAATTTATCGAAATGATGCAGACCAAATGGCTTTGCGCAGAATAAAGGAAAACAAATTTCCCGCCAAAGACAGCATCAACATTCCGTTTTATCATTCAGATAGTTTCTTAAGAGTCTTATTTGCTGTCTACAATCTAAAAACCGCGGAAGCAGATACTGTTGCACGTATTTTAAAGATTCATGCTTTTCCCAAATACGATTTAAAAGCTTGTATGGTATTCGCCGATTCAACCGCAGCTTGGATGTTAAAATTAAGGAACAAGATTACGCCCTGTGGTCAATCAACTGTTGATGCACTAATTAGTACTTACAGCTTAAAATATTCATACAGCACAAGTGGTTTCAAAGCTTCCCACATAGTTAATTTTAGAAGCGAAAAAAATCTGCATATGTCTAAAATGGCTGAAATAATAAGCCGCTTGCCTAATGTTTACATGGTCTATGACGGTGGGTACGTGGGAGGCGGTTTCGATATCAGCTCAAAATGGTACGATGACCACATCGAATTGCTCTATCAATATGGTTGGGGCGATTGTCAAGCAGGTTGCATTTATTCTCGTTTTTGGAAATTTAACATCTACCCCGATTGCAGTGTTGAATTCATTAGAAGCTATGGCGACAAATTACCAAACACTTCAATTGAATTTGAAAGCAAACCAAGTATAGCATTGCAACCCAACCCATTCAGCAATAACTTTACAATTACAAATACCCAAGGGCCTGTTCACATAAAAATAATTAACATGCAAGCTGCCTTGGTTTACGAGGCATACACCGAATCAAACGAACTTAATGACCTTGGCGATTTAGCCCCGGGATTTTACTATGTTCAAATAATAGAAGCGGATAAAAGCACTTGGATAAAAGCAATTAAAAATTAACACCTATATGGCACTGCACTACGAAATCATTATCAAAGCAAATCCACAAACCGTTTGGGACATCATGCTGGGAAAAGACACCTACCCAAAATGGACCGCCATTTTTAAAGAGGGTTCATACTTCGAAGGTGATTGGTCGCTTAACTCTGAAATGCTTTTTTTGGGACCTGATGAGGAAGGCAATATTGGTGGTATGGCCAGTCGCATAACTGAAAATATCCCTCAAGAAGTCTTGTCCATAGAGCACTATGGTGTTGTAAATAACGGGGTAGTCGATACCAATGAAGAAAGCATAAAAATGTGGGCTCCTGCTTATGAGACCTATCGTTTCAGTCAAGCAGATGCTGGCACAGACTTACGCGTTGAAATGAAAATGAATGAAAGTTTTGACGATTATTTCAATGAAACTTGGCCTCTTGCCCTGGTTCATTTAAGAGATTTATGTGAAGCAGAAGCGAATAAATCGCAGGAATCATAATCCTAATTTACATACCCTCAGGCTTTTCGAAAACTTAATCAAAATTTTTCAAAAAATTAAGATTCAAGGCATAGAAACCCAAGTAATATCAATTACTTTGCGGGAGTGAAATTACAGTCTATTCAAGCGCTACGAGGCCCTAACTATTGGAGCCACCACAACACCAAACTGATACAAGTAAGACTTGAATTGAATGAACACGAACATATTGCAGAAGAAGCTTTACATGAATTTGAAAATTTATTAAAAAGCAAACTCCCTGAAAACTTTCAATTCCCTAAATTAATTGAACACCCTACTGCAATTTTGTTTTGCGCAACGGCCTTGGCTTTGCAAAACTCTGTGCTAAACCATTTAGATTTTTACACCTTTAAGGCAACGCAAACACCTTTAGTTTACAATGTACTTTTTGCTTACCACAACGAACGTGCTGGAAAGCAAGCAGCCAAATCTGCAGCATCGTTAATAGAAGCCCTGCAACAAGGAAACACGCCAAACTTCAGCATAGAACAAACCCGAATCAATGCATTGATTGAGTTAGAAAAAAACTCTGAAGAATTAGACAACTTAATTGACCAAGCTAAAAACAGGAATATTCCTTTTTTACCTGCGGAAGATGAATTCCCTTCGCAATTTGGTTATGGGAAAAACAGTGTAAACATCGATCTGGGCAATTTACCGGAATCCATTAACAGCATTTTCCCTCAAGACAATACAGGTAGAATTCCAATTATAGCTGTTAGTGGCAGCAATGGCAAGACAACAAGCACCAGACTTACTGCGCATATTTTAAAAACGGCTGGGCATAATGTCGGTTTCACCACCAGTGATGGCATTTACATTGATGGCGAAATGGTAGATGAAGGCGATACAACTGGTCCTATGAGTGCACAAATAGTATTGCGCAACAAAGACATCGATGTGGCTGTTTTGGAGACAGCAAGAGGCGGAATTGTGCGTGCGGGATTGGGTTTTGACCAATGTGACTTGGCCCTATTGACCAATGTACAGGGCGACCACTTAGGCATTTCAGACATAGATACCATTGAAGAATTAAGTCAAGTAAAAGCTGTACTTATAAAAGCTTTGAAACAGAATGGAACAGCCATACTAAATGCTGACAATGAGAACACCATAACAATTGGTGAAAAAACAGAAAACAAAGTAGCTTGGTTTAGCCTATACCCTAAAAACCCACACATATTAAATGGAATAAATAAGGGAATTCCTGTTGCCTATGTTGAGGAACAATGTATTTACTTGCAAACTGGTCCAACTAAAATCAAATTAGCAAACGTGAGTGAAATACCTATTACATTTAATGGCAGTTTGAAATTCATGATTCAAAATGCCATGGGTGCAGCATTGAGCACTTATCTTTTTGGAATTAATCCAGAGACTATAAGCAAGGCATTAAGCACTTTCTTCCCTTCTCAAGAACAAACACCTGGTAGAATGAATCTGTTTGACGTAAAAGGCAAAACAGTGTTAATCGATTTTGCACATAACCCAGACGGCTTTGAAGGTGTGCGCGATTATTTAGCCACAGTTAAATCACCATTGAAAATTGGCATTATAGTAGGTACAGGTGACAGATTGGAATCTGATCTTATCCGCAATGGAGAATTGTCGGCTGAAATGTTCGACCATATCATTATACAACAAGCCAAGTTTTTAAGAGGCCGAACCGCAGAAGCAATTATAGACAACCTTTGCCAAGGCATTTTAAGTGTAAACCCAAATGCCAAATGGGAAAGAATTGACGATGATGCAGAGGCATTACAATATGCGCTGTCAATTGCTCCTGAAGGAAGTATAATTACTGCCCTTAGCAATGTTTTAAACAAGCCATTCGACTTAATTAAGCAGTACCAAAACGAATAATTTCTTACAAGTAATACTTGTAAGAACAAAATATTTTACTCAGGGTTTAAACACAAAACTCTGCTCTACAGTTATTTGTAAAAACTTTTTTATTTCCGTTAAAAAAAACATATCCTTGTCTAAACAAATCTCATTTCAGATCGTATATATTTGGTGAACTTTATTTCAAATGGGTAAAATAATTATAGTTGCAGGCGCGAATGGAAACCTGGGTAAACGAATTTGTAAATCGCTTCTTGAAAAAGGTGCGGTTGTAAAAGCCTTGGTGCGAAATAATGCAGATTCAAAAAAAATAGCAGAGTTAGAATCATTAGGTTTAAAAGTATTTCCTGTAGACTATTCTGACATTCAAACTTTATCAGGCATATGCTTAGATGCGCATTGCGTGGTTTCTGCACTTGCGGGACTTAAAGATGTCATTATCGACACGCAAAAACAATTGCTTGATGCAGCGGTATCAGCTGGGGTTAGACGTTTTATTCCTTCCGACTATTCTTTAGATTTCACCAACTTCAATGATGGAGAAAACAGAAATTTAGATTTACGCAGAGAATTTCACACCTACTTAGATGCCCAACCTATTGCTCCTACAAGTATATTTAATGGTGCATTTATGGACATGCTCACTGGCGAGTTTCCAATGATAGCCTTCAGTAAAAAAAGAATTACCTATTGGGGTGATGCAAGACATGAAATGGGTTTTACTACCATGGACGACACAGCCAATTTTACAGCCTATGCAGCACTTGATGATTGTACCCCACGTTATTTAAGAATAGCAGGCCATAACATCAGTCCTAAAGAACTTAAGAAAGTAATGAACAATATCAGCGGATCTACATTTGAACTGATGCGCATGGGTGCTCCAAAAAGATTGGCGCGTTTAATTAAAATTGTTCGCTTTCTATCTCCTCAAAAAAACAAGCTCTACCCAGCTTGGCAAGGCATGCAATACATGCTAAATATGATTGACAACAGAGCCAGTCTCAAATCGATAGACAATGATCGCTATCCTGAAATCCAATGGACCAAGGCAGATGATTTGCTTAGCAAGCACTATCAAACACTCAATCTTTAAAAACTGAATTTAAATTAAAAGCAGTTTTTCATTTACCTTTGGTATTGGATTTGTATTTAATAAAAAATCCAAGTATGAAAACTTTACACTTCCTATTTCTTCTATTAATCATTGGCCCAATATTCGGACAAAGTGAATCAAGAATTGTAGTCAAAAAAACAGGCAAGACTTATTGTATACAAGACGAAAAAGGCAAACGAAAAATCAGCAATTTAAAGTTTGTTAAACGCATCGCCCAATACTACCAAGTATTGGATAAAAACAATAAAATATTCTACATTAACGATGCTTTTGAGCGCAAAGATTCTGTGGAGGATTTCCATAGAATCTGTGGTACAGTGCCACATTATAAACTACGGATAAAAGAAAATGACTCTTTCTTTTTAATTTGTTCAGACGAAACATTCTACGATTATGGGAACCTTGTAAAAGAAGAAATCGTAACTAAGATATCAAAAACATTAGCTGATAAAGTTCTATTTATAAATGGGCTCGATTCATTCGATTACACTTCTAACTTTACATATTTAAATCCGATAATTGACCCAACAACTTTAATACTTTTTAAAAACAATAAATACAGTTTCAACAGTAAACCTAAAGAAATTTACGATTCAATTGCCTTTAACGCGCACTATTTCCCAAGTTTAAAAACAGTTAAAAATGGCTATTATGGATACTTTAACATTTGCCAAGCAAACTATAAATGGATTGGTCCTTTTAAATACCATTTGGCAAGAGTTCAATTAAAAAACGGGAAGTATGGATATATAGATGATAGCGGCAAATTGTATTTGTAATGTTCAATTAAAAATCATTGAACACCAACCCAATGCATTTATATTTGCAGAAATATTTTTAAAGAAATGAAAAGCGTATTTCACCAAACAGATCTTGCAGAACTAATTAGCCGCATCGAAAAACTGACGCCTGAAACCAGACCACTTTGGGGCAAAATGGATGCTTCAAAAATGCTGGCCCACTGCAATGTGACTTACGAAATGATATATGAAAACATACACCCTAAGCAAAACGGGTTTATGAAATTAATTTTAAAATTATTGGTTAAACCGACAGTCGTAACTGAAAAACCATATAAGCACAACAGCCAAACAGCTCCTGAATTTTTAATTACAAGCGACAAAGACTTTAACACTGAAAAAGCCCGCTTAATTGAATACATGAACCGCACATTGGCGCTTGGTGAAGACTATTTCGAAGGCAAAGAATCGCGTTCATTTGGAAAACTAAATACATCAGAATGGAACAATATGTTATACAAACACCTTGACCACCATTTGAGTCAATTTGGGGTGTAATTTCAAAGCAGAATAAAATTTCAGATTTCTTTTAACTCGGCATCTTAAACTCGTTTGAACAAGACTTGTTGCTTCTTTTTGCTACAAAAATATTAAGGACGAATTCAAGTCCTTTGACTCGCCTTAGGTTCTCTTCTATTTCTCAAAACTAAAATAAAAATTATTTTAAATTGCTTAACAAAGCAAATTGTATTTTGTTTTAAAATAAACAAAATAAATGTTTGTTCTTAAACTAACATTGTCTAGCTTTGTATTATAATTAACTTATTATCAGATATTTCATACTATCAATAAGTTCAATTTGCAAAACAAAACTAAAACTACAAGAACTCAATTTTATACAAAATGAGAGACACTCCTATAGATTTTCGAAAAATATTCAAAACCGTTCCTGGTTTATATTTAATCTTAGATACAGACTTAAACATCATAGCTGTTAATGATGCCTATGCAGCGGCTACAATGACTAAGCGCGACGAAATTGTTACAAGGTATATTTTTGATGTCTTTCCAGACAATCCAACCGATGAACATGCCGATGGTGTAAAAAATTTAAAACACTCTTTAGAGATTGTCATAAAAACAAAGAAACCGCACACTATGGCTGTGCAGCGTTATGACATCAAACGTCCAGATGGCACATTTGAATTGCGTTATTGGATGCCAATCAACACCCCAGTTATAAACGCCCACAACCAAATAGATTGTATCATACATAGAGCTGAAGATATTACCGATTTTGTTCAATTCAAAAAGCACCACCAAGAAGTTGCAGATGAAGCAAAAGAATTACAAGAGAAAGTGGATGAAATGGAAATTGAAATCTTCAAAAGAACCAAAGAAATTCAAAAACTAAACGATGAGCTTGAAATTAAAATAGAAGAAAGAACCAAGGAACTTCGAGAAAACGAACGCAAACTTTCATTGCAAAACAAGCAACTGCTCAACCAAAATAAAGAACTAGAACAGTTCACCTATATTGCATCGCACGACCTACAAGAGCCGCTGCGCTCACTTATCAGCTTTAGCCATCTTTTAAGTTCTGAATACAACAATACTTTGGATGAGGATGGACAAAAATATATTGAATTTATATCCAGTTCCTCTAGAAGAATGCAAGAACTGGTAAAAGGCTTATTAGAATATGCAAGAATTGGGAAGTCACCTGAGCTTCAAAACATAAATGGACCAAACTTAATCAATGAAGTTTTAATGGATATATCAGCACAAATTGCAGAGAAAAAAGCCATTATTACTTTCGGCGAAATTCCCGTATTTCTTGGTTACCCTCTTGAATTCAGATTGCTTATGCAAAACTTACTTAGCAATGCTCTAAAATTTGTACCTAATGGTGTAAAACCACAAATAGAAATTAGAGCAGAAGAGAATGAGGAGGAATATCTATTCTCAATAAAAGATAATGGAATTGGAATTGACCCTAAATTTTATGACAAAATCTTCACCCTATACAGACGTTTACATAAACGAAATGAGTTTGATGGCATAGGTATAGGATTGTCACATTGCAAGAAAATTGTAGCATTACACGGAGGTAATATTTGGGTTGAATCTACCCTAGGAAAAGGAAGTACTTTTTATTTCACCATTTTAAAACAAGAAAAAAAATGAAAGCTAAATTAAACTCTATTTTATTGATTGACGATGATGAAGGCACCAACTTCATCAACAAAAGAGTCATTCAAAAAGCGGACATTGCCGAAGAAGTTGTTACAACTTACAATGGCAGCGAGGCACTCGACTATCTATGCAACCAAGGTCAGTTTGAAAATCCAGGGAAGCCATTTCCTCAGCCAATGTTAATCTTGCTCGACATCAATATGCCTATAATGGATGGCTGGGAGTTTTTAGACGCCTACCACAAACTCCATGAATCTAAAAAAAGCAAAATCATCATCGTAATGCTCACAACTTCCTTCAATCCCGATGACAGCAAACGGGCAGGCCAATACACCGACATTTCAGGGTTTAAAAACAAACCTCTTACGATCGATACATTAAACGATATCATTCAAACCCATTTCCCTGAATTACTAGATTAAAGTTCAAAATCTAATAAAATTCATAATATTTTTTTATATTTGATGCTATCATATGATACTATCAAATAAGCCTCCTTATGATATTACTCATAAATACTTGCTTAGCTTAGCTATCATTCTTTTATTCTCAGCTTGCTACCGCTGCCCGAA
>JAOASJ010000073.1:29774-45292 GCA_030158725.1 Bacteroidia bacterium | reverse complement strand
ATTGAAATTTAAAGCACTCATATTGGCCTTTGTCTTCCTCTTTGGAGGTAGTGGATTTAGCATCGATATTGCCAAGTGTTGCGATAATATTTCGGGTGTTAGTCTTTCTTTAAAATCTAAAGACCACTCTAAGCAAGACGATTGCTGCAGTAAAATTAAACCCGTTTCTAAAAAATCATGCTGCTCTGAGCAGGTGATACAAATGGTGATTAATCCTGTTCTTGGATTTCAAAAATCTGCAATTCATGTCTTTAAAACTTTCGAAGCAAAATTTGCCCACAAAGCAGAACTGATTTCATTTAAATCAATTCCTGCTGTACAGCAATTGTCAGCCTTCGAATCGTTTGACCATTGTTACCCCATACCTGTTTTATTGCGCAAACGCGTTTTGCAAATCTGAGATTCAAAGTATTTTGAATCTGTGCTTTTTGCCGTTTGAAATACACGGTAGCATGCGTGCTGCTTGAGCTTAGGATTTATGCCCGCCTAAGATGGAAAAGCAGGGTTATAGGGTGTTGACTTACCACCTCAGTCTGTAAGTCACAAACAAAAAAATTTAAATACATTTATCATGAAAAAAATCATTTTATTGGCATCATTTGCCATCATCGCAACTAGCGGAATATTATATGCAGTTAACAACAACAAAAAAGCTTCTTGCTGCGCATCTAAAGAAAATTGCTGCACAGAACAAAGCTGCGCAACAGATTGCACTTGTGGCACTGAATGCTCAGGTGAAGATTGTGCTTGCGGTTGTTCTTGCTGCGAATAAATAAATCTAATTTGGAGTGCCTCAAGCAATTGAGGCACTCTTTTTTATCTTAAATCAAACAACAAAAAATGAAATTATTTTATACCATTTTAGCCGCTGCTTTATTATTTACAGCGTGTAAAAAAGAAACCATTATTGAAACCGGTACTGCGGCGCCTACTAGCGGCAATTTAAACATCACCATGAAAAACATGGTGGGTACTGAAGACCTTGTTTTGTCTGACTTGCGTTATACCAACGCTGCTGGAAATTTATACAGCATCAATCTTTTGAAATATTACATGAGCAATGTGGTATTACATAAGAAAAGAGGAGGCAATGTGAATGTATCCATCTACAAATTAATAGATGCATCTAACTTAAGCACTTGCACTTTCAGTTTAGGTAACTTTGATGCTGATGAATATGACAGCATTAGTTTTGGTTTGGGTATAGACCAAGGCCGCAACCATACGGGTGCTCAGGATGGCGATTTAGACGTGTCTAAGGGCATGTATTGGACTTGGAACACTGGTTATATCTTCTACAAGCATGAAGGTCAATATAAGAACAGTGCCAACCAATTAAAATCATTGATCTTTCATCTTGGTACAGACGATGCATACAGTGTGGTAAAATTGCCAATCAACTTGAGCATCAATGGAAACAAAACCATGGAGTTGAAATTTGATGTAAACAGTGCCCACAGTACACCAGTAAACATCGACTTTAATAATGACAACAACCACCAATCATCTTCATCGGCTGATATGCCATGGATTGCGAATATGAAGTCTAACTTATCGGATGCATTTAGTTTTATCCGTGTGTTGTAAACGATGAGGTCTGTTTATTTAAAATTACTAATTGCTTGTTTGCTTCCATTGGCATTTGTTGCCTGCAAAAAGGAAATTACAAGCACTGCAGAGGAGAAAGGTTTAACACCTTATAATTTAGTTATACCAAGTGGCTTGCCGGCCATGATGATTCCATCAGACAATCCGATGACGGTTGAAGGTATTGCATTGGGAAAAATGTTGTTTCACGACCCAATCTTGAGTGGAAACAATACCCAATCGTGCGCCTCTTGCCACTTGCGTAAGTTTGGCTTTAGCGACAGCACCAACCAATTTAGCACCGGTATAGACGGCGTGAAAGGTCCGAGAAACGCCATGCCACTGATTAATTTAGGTTGGGCCACTCAGTTTTTCTGGGATGGTGGTGCCGCTAATTTGGAGTCACAGGTTGTTGGACCGATTCAAAATCCATTGGAAATGCACCAAGATTTGGCTGCTGCTTTGGTGGAATTGAATGCCCATCCAACTTACCCTGCTTTGTTTAAAAAGGTCTTTGGTGGTACACAAATTGGAACGTCTATGTTGATGCGCGCCATTGCCCAATATGAAAGAACTTTGATATCTGGCAATTCGCGATATGACCAATTTAAAAGAGGAGTAACAACTTTGAGTCAGTCTGAAATGCGGGGCATGAATTTATTTCAAAACCCGAATAAAGGCGACTGCGCACATTGTCATACCATGGGTGGTTTGTTTAGCGACTTCGATTACCGCAATACCGGTTTGGACAGCATAGCGGTTGACAAGGGAAGAGAGTTGATTACTTTAAAGCCATTAGACCGAGGCAAGTTTAAAACTCCGATTTTACGAAACATTGAAGTAACCGGACCGTATATGCACGACGGCCGATTTAAAACTTTAGAAGAGTGTGTTCAGCATTATAATGTTGGTTACCACTATACGCAAAATTTAGATCCCAATCTTGTTAACAGCGTAAAGGGAAGGTTGAACAATGCAGAGGTGCAAGACATCGTTGCATTTTTGAAAACGCTTACCGATACTGAGTTTTTGAGCGGAAATTAGGTTCTGCTAACAAAAAAATGATATTAAAAAGCTTTCTGAAAAGAAAGCTTTTTTTGTTTAACTTAACTTTTATTAAATTTGAAAAAAGTCTGATTTGAAAACGGCCTTATTAATATTGCAGTTTTTTGTTTTGAGTCATGTTATGGCTCAAAAAGAATATGCCAATTGGTATTTTGGAGATTCAGCTGCTGTAAGTTTTGTGAGTGGTAGCCCTGTTTCCATAAATGGTTCAAACATGAGCACAATTGAAGGTTGCTCAAGTATTTCTGATGAAAATGGAAACTTGTTGTTTTACACCAATGGTGAATATGTGTGGAACAAGGAACACCGTTATATGGACCAATTATTTGCCAATGGACTTTTGTTGGGTGGTGCAAGTAGCACCCAGTCTGCCTTGATCGTTCAGCAACCGCGAAGCAAACAGTTTTATTATATTTTTACCACGAATAACTTAGAAAATGTACCTTATGATTATGGTGTCAATTATTCTGTGGTAGATATGTATGCAGACTCAGGACGAGGAAGTATTGTTGTAAAAAATCAATTTTTAATCAAAGGTTCTTGTGAAAAAGTAGCTGCTACTTTAGCCGACAACAAGGAAGATATTTGGATAGCAGCACCACAGTTATATACCGATACATTGTTTGTTTTTAAATTGGGGAAGAACGGGCTTTCTTCAAAAGTTATCAAGCAAAATACAGGGAGGGTAATGGACAGGCCAGGATTTAGATACAATTATGTTCTCGGTCAAATGAAGTTTTCACCCAATGGAAAACACTTGGTTTATGGGGTTGGTACTAATTATAATCAAAGTAATGAGGAGGTGTATTTGTTTGATTTTAATACAGAGAATGGGCTAATTTCAAATTCCCGTCTTATTCAGACTGGGGTCTTGCCGTATGGTTTGGAATTTTCACCCAATAGCCAATACCTTTATACAGCTACACGATTTGGTTTTTGTCAGGTTAGGGTTAATAAAATAAAACCAATTCAAGGTATAGACAGCAATTTTGTGCAATTAAACCTTGGTTCTCCAGATGGATTGCAATTGGGGCCTGATGGGAAAATATATGGAGTGGATTTTAAGGATAAAATGCTGGAATGTATTGAAAATCCTGATAGTTTTGGATTAGCTTGTAAGTATAATCGATCTTGTTTTCCCTTAATTTATGGAAAGGCAATATTCACTTTACCTAGTATGGTTTCATCACTGGTCTTACCACAACCCAATATAGTAACGGATACCAACTGTGTTTATGACAGTGCGGTTTTTTATGTACAATACAAAATCTATGACAGTTTGAAATGGGATTTTGGTGATGGACAATTTTTACAAGGCAATGCAAATACGGTTAAGCATAAGTACCGTGACTCAGGCTTGTATCGTATAAGCTTAATTGGACATAGCAAAGGATTATCGGATACGCTAAAGAAACAAATCTATATTCATTTTATGCCAAGCTTGAATCTGGGAAATGACACCATACTTTGTTATGGGGATAGTTTGAAATTACCAGTTAAGTCAAAAACCGGTATCAAATTGCTTTGGAATGATTTTACAAATGTGCCCAATAAAACTATTAGACAGAAAGAAAATGTATGGTTGGAATACAGCGATCAGTTTTGCAAACTAAAGGACAGTATTTCTGTTAAGTTTGGTAATAAATTTAAAGTTTACATTGGAAATGACACAGCGTTTTGCCACCAATTTCAGTATGTGTTGAAACCCAATAAACCTTATAAAACATACAAATGGAATACTGGAGATAGTACAAATTCAATAAGCGTAAATGATAAAGGAGAGTATATTTTAAATGTTAGTGACAGCAATTCATGCGCTTCTGCTGATAGTGTTTTAATCAGTAAAATAGACAAGCCGAGGATCAAAGTTATTTACGATTCGGTGCAATGTCAAAAAGTGACTTTGCAAGTAGAAGCCCAAAAAGGTGTGCAGTTTTTATGGAATGATATGGACACATCATTGGTCAAGTCGGTTGACCAAAAAGGGATTTATATAATCGAAGCAAAGCATCAGTTTTGTAGCAATTTTGACACCCTTAATTTGCAGTTTTTATCAAGACCAATTTTTACGTTGGGCAGCGACACCACACTTTGCGGGACTAAAATTTTATCAGCAAATGAGACGGGTAGGTTTGCTTGGAGCACTGGACAAAGTACCCCTACAATTTCTGTACAGCGACCAGGTTTGTATTGGTTGCAAGTCGTTCGCAACCAATGTTCATATAGAGACAGTATACAATTAAGTCCATGCGCCAATTTGAATTATTTTATACCAAATTCATTTTCTCCCAATGGCGATAATAAAAATGAAGTGTTCCAAATAACGGTGAACAACATCAAAGAAATTGAGTTTACTGTGTTTAACCGTTGGGGTGAAATAATGTTTCAATCGTCAACCGACGTAGCAGAATGGGATGGTAAATACCAAGGTGAGATTTGTCCCCAAGGGGTTTATTATTTCTACGCGACCTTTATCGCGTGGAATGGTCAAATAGTCAACGAAAAGGGAAGCATCAATTTGCTTCGTTAATTAAAGCTTATTTTCTAGTAGTATTGAATTGAGTCAACCGATGACTGGTTAATTATCGAAATCATAAAGCATTTCCTACAGCCTTGCATTGTACTCCGTAACTTCAGTGAAGGAGTACTCTTGCCTGTTGTTAGACCCGGTGGTGTGTTTTCAGCTTTGAGAAAACTCTACCACTGGGCTCTTGCAAAAGTTTTCCAAATGGAAAACTTTTTTTACCCATTCATACTAACCAAGAACTCATCGTTGTTCTTGGTGCCTTCCATGTATTTAAGCATGGTTTTCATGGCTTCTTCGCTGTTCATGTCGGCTAAGTGGTTGCGCAATACCCAAAGTTTTTGCAGGGTGCTTTTGCCCAACAACATATCTTCTCTACGGGTGCTAGAGCTAACAATGTCTATGGCTGGATAAATACGTTTGTTGCTTAGTTTTCTATCCAATTGCAATTCCATATTACCAGTACCTTTAAATTCTTCGAAAATTACCTCGTCCATTTTAGAACCAGTCTCCGTTAAAGCTGTTGCAATAATGGTTAATGAACCACCATTTTCAATGTTACGCGCAGCACCAAAGAAACGTTTAGGTTTTTGAAGAGCGTTTGCATCCACACCACCTGATAAGATTTTACCAGAGGCTGGTTGAACGGTGTTGTATGCGCGGGCCAAACGGGTGATAGAGTCTAATAAAATTACCACGTCGTGTCCGCTTTCGGTTAAGCGTTTTGCTTTTTCTAAAACGATGTTTGCCAATTTAACGTGTTTGTCAGCTGGTTCATCAAAAGTAGATGCAACAACTTCTGCGTTAACACTGCGGGCCATATCGGTTACCTCTTCTGGACGTTCGTCAATCAGCAAGATAATCATATACACCTCAGGGTGGTTGGCAGCAATGGCGTTGGCCAAGCTTTTTAACAATTGGGTTTTACCAGTTTTAGGTTGAGCCACAATAAGTCCCCTTTGGCCTTTACCAATTGGAGAAACCAAGTCAATGATACGGTTTCCGTAGTTGGTGTTTTTATCGACAAGGTTTAATTTCTCGTCAGGGAAAAGAGGTGTTAAATGTTCGAAACTAACACGGTCGCGTATTTGCTCAACGGTTTTACCATTGATGCGGTCAACTTTAACCATGGCAAAATATTTTTCACCTTCTTTTGGTGGGCGAATGGTACACAAAACGGTATCTCCAGTTTTTAAACCATGTGAACGCACTTGGTGAGGCGCTAAATACACATCGTCGGGAGACGCCATGTAGTTGTAATCAGAAGAACGTAAGAAACCAAATCCATCAGGAACAACTTCTAATACACCTTGGGTAGTAACCACACCTTCAAGTTCAAGCAATTGTTGAACACGGTCGCGTTTAGCATTTTCGCGTTCTTGTCTTTCACGTTCAGCTTTTTCGCGTTCAAGTCTTTGTTGTTCTTGTTGCTGTTTTTGCTGTTCGTCTTGAGGCTTATGTTCTTGGTGCTTGTGTTCGTGTGGCTTGTGCTCTTGGTTTTTATTTTCGTTGTTTCTGTTTTCGTTGTTTCTGTTCTCGTTATTTTTATTCTCGTTGTTCTTGTGTTCGTGTCTGTTTTGGTTGTTGTGCTTGTGTTTGTGCTCGACAACTTCTTTTTCTGGAACTGGAACGGTATTAACTTCTTCAGTATTTTGGTTTTCTATTACAACAGTTTCTGGTTCTTTTACTTCAGGTGTTGCAATTGGTTCTTCAGGATCTTGAACCATAACAATTTCTTCTGTTTCAAGACGGCTGATTTCGTCGTTTATAGAATTGTCATTGTTAATAGGAGGGTTGTTATTTGACTTTGCTACAGGTTCAGGTTTCTTTTTAACCTCTTTGTTGATGCGGGCTCTAGGCTTTTTTGCTTTTGCATCTGGCTTAGCGTCGTCTTCGTTTTGGATAGCGGTAATCTTTTCAATTAAAGCTTCTTTTTCTAGGTTCATTGCGCCTTCAATGCCTATAGCACTGCCAATAACCCTCAATTCCTCAAGAGGCTTTTCTAATAAGTTCTGATTTTCCATTGATATACAGGAATGATAATTTTAATAATTAAATTGGGACAAAAATGTGTGGGGGTGAAGAAGATTTGAGACTAAAAATAGCAGGCGATTGCCCTCTTCTACACTGCAATGATACAATAAAAAAGGGAAATAAAAAATTTATTTAAACCGCTTACGGGTTCGCTTGTTGGCTTTTTTTAATGGCTTTGTTCCTTTGGCCTTTTGTAAATGGAACAGGGATATATTTGGCTGGAAATTGATTTAAGTCTTTTAACAATTTGTCCAAATCAGCAGCGGTATTGTTGAGGTTGTTGTACAAAGATTTGTCGTTAACCAACAAACCAAGAGAACCCTCGCCATTGTTTATTTTGTCCATGATGCCACTAATTTGTGTAAGCGCTTCATTGGCTTTGTCAACGGTTTCTTTCAGTTTTAGTGCGGCCAAATTATCGCTTGTTGTTTTCAAGTTGGCAATGGTCAAACTGATTTTGTCGTTGTTGTTTTTTAAGTTTTGTGTGATGCTTTCAACATTGCCCATGATGTTGCTCAACTTCGGCATACTTTGTTCTAGTATAATAGAAGCATTGTTGCTGGTGCGGGTAAATGATTTTAATGAGCTGTTGAAATTGACCAAAGATCTATTAAGTTCTCCATTGGCCAATATGCTGTCTAAAGAAGTTACAATGCTGTTGATTTTTGCATTCAATGGTTTTAACACATTGCTCATGGATTCCATTAAAGTGGTATCGGCCATTGAGTTTAAGGTTTGACCACTTTCAGCCAATTTGTTGGATTTACTGAATTGTAAATTTAAAGCTTTGCCACCTAAAAGGGCACTGCTAACTTTAATGCTAGAACCTTCAGGAATATCGATGTCTTCATTGATAACAAAATAGACTCTAAAATTGCCATCTGGTTTTAACAATTCAACATCTGTAACATTGCCTACTTTATAGCCATTAAACAATACGGGTGTTGATTTGCTGATTTCCGCAACATCTGGCAAAATTGCATTTAAGGTGTATTTCTTAGAAAAAAAACTTCCTTGTCCTGCTAGGAAATTGTATCCCAATACTAAAAAGGTAATGGCTATTGCAGCGAGTGCACCAACCTTAGTTTCATTTGATACTTTAAAAGCCATAATTTCTGCAAATATAAATTCAAATCATTGCATTTCCAATTGTAAACCTTTGGGCATGAACATTATTCGTTTAATCCCAAGATAAAAGCCACCATTTGGTCATAAAATGACAAAAAACAGGTGCGATTTTTTTGTTTTAACGTAAAAACATTATTTTTACAAAATCGAAAAAAGATAATAATCAAATTTCAATACCATCAACGCCTCATGAAGAGATTTTACAATATTTACTTTCTTGCCACGCTGCTGCTGCTTTGCACACACAGTATTTCTGCCCAAGTCCTCATTATAGGGAATGGCGGTTTTGCTGGATCAAATTTAGCAGGTCCTGCAAACACAAGCACATCTGCCAACGCGTCATCGCGTTATGCTTACATTTTTCCGCAGTCGGTTGTTAGTAGTTTGTTGCACAACGACAGCATACGCAGCATTTCATTTATGCGCAATGGAGGTGGAGCTATGGTTGGGACTTGCAATTTGAAAGTCTACATGCGAACTACAGTTAATTCTAACTACGGCAATAAAAATGTCAATTGGGTTAACTTAACAGGAACCACAGGCATGAAGAAGGTATATGACCAAAGTCCTAACAATGATTTTGATAGTGTAGATGGTTGGGTGCGTTTGGTGTTTAATACACCTTATGTGGTTGATACGATTTTAGGTAAGAATTTAGAAATCTTGGTGGAGTACACCCAAATTACTTCTCAGACCTCAAACATTTTTTGGAATTTTGAAAACAGTGGAACAGTAAGTGGTTATTCAGCCAATCAAACAAAATTTGTCAGAAGCAATGGCGGTACATTAACTGATACGACCAATTCATCAACAGAATGGCATCCAACCATTCGCATAGAATTTCCACGCAATGATTTTGATTTAAGCGTGACCAAACTTTATAGCTTAGGTAAGTTGCCTGTTCCCAATGGGAATCCTGATACAGTGCGCGCCATCGTTCAAAATGTTGGGAAAAAGGCTGCAACATTTAAAATGTATTTGCGCAGCAAAGGTGCCAACAATTTATATGATTCTGCGACCTACACATTGGGCGTTTTCGAAGAGAAACTTTTGAAAATGCCACTTTTGAATCCAACAAATATAGGTTTAGATACTTTGATTGCAAGTGTTCAAAATGACCAAGGCAATGCCAATAATTCTGTTTCAGGTTACCGCTTGGCTACCAGCAATATATATTCGTACAAAGATCCAACTAGGCCAATTGTTGGAGGCATAGGTTTTAGTAGTGGAACTACTGGCGATTTTGTTGCAAAATTTTATTCAGGAACTGCAGATTCTATCAATCAAATTAGTGTAAGTTTTGCAGGTTCTAACCAAAAGTTCAAGTTGGGTATTTGGAAGGCCAATGGTCCCGGTGGAACGCCCGGCACCAATGTGTGGACCTCCGATACGTTGTTAAGTGCGCCGAATTTTGTTTCCCCTGTAATGCCACCAGTACCCATTCAGGGAAGTTTTTATGTTGGGGTTAGACAACTTGGAACTGTGAATATTGCTTTTGGATACCAACCGGAAGTGCCAGTAAGAAAAGGAACTTTTTATTATGCTGCCCCAATGGGCGATACGGCATGGGTTGACTTTGCCCCAGACGCGCCATTTAAATTTGCCATAGAACCACGCTTGCAAACAGTGAACGATGTGGCTCCAATTAAAGTATTGGTTCCTAAAGACACAGTTAAGCTTTTGAATATTGTAAAAATGGCACCTAAGGTTAGTGTTTTAAATTATGGTTCTGCCAACCAAACCAAAAAGTTCAATGTAAAATTAAATATTTTCAGATACGGCAATTTAGAATACACCTCTACTAGAAGTGATTCCATAAGTTCAGGGTTGAAACGCACCTTTACTTTTGATTCAAGTTTCTTGCCTACCCAGGCAGGTGATTACGACATTCAGGTGGTGACTTTGTTGTCGAATGATGAGATGAGGGACAATGATACCTTGCGCAGTAAGTTTATCGTCGCGGTATACAAAGATGTTGGTCCAACCACCATATTTGACCCTTCAAGTGGTTACGACTACGAGCAATTTGTTGACACCATTTACCCAACAGTATTTATACAAAATTATGGACTTGACAAACAAGGTCCTTTCAATGTGCGTGCTGAAATTTACGACAGCAGCAATGTCTTGATTTATTCGGATGTAAAATCTTTCACCCTGACACCATTGAACAGTATATTGGCTTCATTTAAAACTTTCCCTTGTGATGTTAAAGGAACTTATCATTTTAGAGCCTATTCAGAATTGGGAATAGATGTCGATAAAACCAATGACACGGTTAGACGCACGTTTAAAATAGTGCGCAGCAACGATGTGGCGATAACCTCTATTGTTTATCCAGCAAACAATCAAAGTCTAACCCCACCAGTAGCCAGTAAAAACCCTGAGGCGGTATTGGAAAATTTGGGCGACTTTAACCAAGCAGATCCATTTACATCGATTTGTGATATATACTACAAAAACAATTTAATTTACAGAGATTCAATCTCAGTTAATAGTTTTAGGACCATACCACAATCATTGATTTTTAAAACGTTTAAACCAACACTAGAAGGGTATTATACCATGTTGGTTTATTCAACTTTGGGTGTAGACCAATTCCGTGGTAATGATACTTTAAAAAGTGTATTTGCAGTAGGTCTTCCAGATGATGTTGAGCTTGTTTCTATATCGCCAAAAATCAACAGTGTTTTGCAGTTGAATAAAGTTTACCCAACCCAAGTTACATTGCGCAACAATGGCTATTCTCCTCAAAATACGCCATTCCCTTTGATATTTAAAGTGAGCCAAGGGGTCAATATTCAATACCTAAAAGTTAAGCTTGTAACGATAGACAGTGGAGAGACAAAAACCTTTACTTTAGATACCTCATTAAAATTGGATAATTTAAGTCAATACAATGTGGAAGTTTACACCAGTTTGAGTAAAGACTTTCTTAAAAAGAACGACTCATTGAAAGGTTTTTACAATACCGCCAAAGCAAATGACATCGGCGCTAGTAGAATCGTTTTTCCAACGGTAAACGATACCTTATTGACCAATATTCAAGATGTTGAAAGTATAGTAGAAGTGGTTAAATATGGAGACAGCACAGTGTCTGATAGATTCAGTACCACTTTGCAAATATTTAACAAGCAAAACAAGGTTTTATTGTACTCTATGAAACTCGATTCAAGTATGAATGGCAAAGATACATTAAGGTTGAAGTTTCCTTCTTTTGGTATCGGGTCAGTGCTGTCAATTTCACTTAAAGCATTTACCACATGGACCAAAGACCAGTATAATTTGAACGATACTTGCACTGGTGAAAGTAGATTTATGGTCTTGTATGATGCAGTAGCGCTTTCAATTACCAAACCATTGAACTTGCAAACCTATTTGAAAAATGACCCTTCAATTACCCCACATGTGCGCATCAACAATGGCTCCAAAAAAGTCTTAACTGGTTTTTATGGGGTATTAAAAATAAATGAATTGGATACAGTCAATTTAACTGAGAAATTGGTCTACATAGACAGTACCTATATTCTTAACTTATTGCCAAGTGAAACCCGTGAAATAGACATGTTGAAAATATTGTCATTTGCTGGTTTGAACAAAGGTAGATACAAGGCGTATTTGAATGTGTACTATCCGATGGATCAGGTGCCTAACAACAACTTATTGCAAACATCATTTAGGGTAGATGAAAAATCAAGCATTGCTTTCGATTATACAGAAACCATAAAAGTGTATCCTAATCCAAGTAAAGATGTATTGTTCGTGGAAGTATTGGATGGTGAAATAATCAATGAGAACATTGAGGTGATAGACCTAGAGGGACGTGTTTTGAAAACCATACAGACCGAGCAAGTCAATGAGCAGAGCAGGGTTGAAATCAATATTTCTGAATTGTCGTCTGGAATTTACACCCTAAAAATAGGTGCACGGTTGATAAAATTTGTTGTAGAGAAATAGTAATTATCTACCTTTGCACAACTATGTTAGAAGCAATTGTGCATCAGAAAACCATAACGGTTGACATTCAAGGAAGCAAAGCCACAGTGAACGGAAACGAGTCATTGATGGATGTGATTTCCGTACAAGACGGCAAGTTTTTTCATTTGATTTACAAAGAGCATTCTTATTATTTCGAAATCTTGTCTTTTGACGCCGATTCTAAAACATACAAAATTGGTTTTGATGGCCGCACCTATGAGGTTGGTATCAAAGACCGTTTCGATCAGCTCTTGCACAGCATGGGACTTGATAAGGTGTCTAAGCCGAAAATCAATGAGGTTAAAGCACCAATGCCAGGTTTGGTGTTAAGCATTAAAGTGAGCGAAAACCAAGAAGTGAAAAAAGGCGATCCTATTTTGATTTTGGAAGCCATGAAGATGGAAAATGTCATCAAGTCGCCGGTTGATGGTGTGATTAAACAGATTGTGGTATCAGAGAAACAAGCTGTAGACAAAAACCAAGCACTTATTCTATTTAACTAAATAATAAAAATCAATATGAAAACTTCAAACTACATCAGCATTTTAGCCGTAATGGCATTTTTTTTAAGTTCATGCGGAAGCTTGTCTATTTCACAAAAGAGATACAGCAGAGGCTTGAACATCGATTGGTTCGCTGCCAAAGAAGATAAAGGCGCAGCGCAGAAAGCAAGTGTTCGCAAGAGCAGAAAAGTAGAAAACGTTTTGGTTGCAGAAGCACCAACATCAAAAGAAGAACTTGTAATTGGGGAAACAAAAAAAGAAAGTTTCGTAATAAGCCCAGTTGCGACACCTTCAATAGTAAAACCAGTAGCAGTAAAATCTTCAACAGTAAAGGCAAGTAAACAAGTGAAAGCCAAGTCTGCGATTGGTTCAAAAATCGTTACTAGAATCAAAGCAAATGCAAGCAAAATGATTCAAAAAGCACCAATTAAAATAGCGGGTACAAATAGCGTTAATCAAACAAATGATTCAGATGTAAACTTAATTCTATTGGTTATTCTTGCCTTATTATTACCACCGTTAGCTGTTTATTTATATTTCGGTGAAATAAATGCACATTTTTGGATTAATTTAATATTGTGTCTAGTTGGCGGAGGTGTTGGTGCTGTAGTAGGATACTGGGGACTAGGTGTTATTCATGCCTTGTTGGTTGTATTCGGTATCTTCGGATAGATACTTTTCGACGTTGGTCGAAATTCCTGATTTCTTATTCTAGATTAATTGTTCCTTTAATTAGGGGTGCTTATATTTGCACAAATAATTATCAATTATGACTATAACACAGTTAGAATACATCATTGCACTCGACACCCACAGAAACTTTGTGAATGCCGCCGACAGTTGTTTTGTAACCCAACCAACTCTAAGTATGCAAATACAAAAGCTAGAGGATGAATTGGGCGTGAAGGTTTTCGACAGAAGCAAACAACCTGTGGTTCCTACCCATATCGGTGAAGATATCATCGCTCAAGCCCGCAATGTTTTAAAAGAACATGGTAAAATTATAGAGCTTATTCAAGATGAAAAGGGAATTATCAAAGGCAATTTGCGTTTGGGTATTATCCCAACCGTTGCGCCATATTTAATTCCACGTTTTTTGGTTAAGTTTTTAAACAAATACCCTGATGTGAATTTGGTGGTGAATGAATTAACAACCGAGCAAATCATTTACCAATTAAAGAATGATTTATTGGATTGTGGCATTATGGCTTCTCCGATTAAAGATAAAAATTTGAATGAGGAAGTATTGTATTATGAAGAGTTCGTTGCTTATGTTTCTGCTTCAAATAAATTGGCGAAAAAGACCACTTTAAAAGGCAGTGATTTAGACCTTGAAGACATTTGGATATTGAACGAGGGCCATTGCATGCGCAACCAAGTAATTAATATCTGTGGTGAACGCAAAAAGGATTCTAATAAAGCCCGTTTTGAATACCAAACTGGTAGTGTAGAAACCTTGAAACGTTTGGTGGAACAAGACGATGGCGTTACCATTTTGCCCGAACTATCTGTTTTGGATATGGGCGACGATCAAATGGAATTGGTTCGCTATTTCAAAGCCCCAGAGCCAGTACGTGAAATCAGTATGTTTACCCATAGGCATTTTGTGAAAAAGAAATTAATCAAGACTTTGTCTGATGAAATTATTGCCACTATGCCAAACAAAATGAAGAAAAAAGACAAACGCGATGTTGTAAAAATCTAAAGCGTTTTTAGAAATAAAAAATCCCGTTCGGTTCTGCCAAACGGGATTTTTTTTATGTGGTAAGTTTATCCTTATTTACTCATTTCTTCAGCACATTGCATTTGCAAACTCTTTGCTTCTGCTTCTGCTTTTTCAATATAGTCGGCACCCGAAGAGGCATACAAAATGCTTCTGCTGGCGTTGATTAACAAACCACCGAAATCGCTCATAGCAGCAACGCATACATCGTGCACAGTGCCACCTTGAGCACCAACACCTGGCACCAAGAAGAAGTGTTGAGGAAAGGATTCTCTTAATTGTTTTAAATCACTAGCCTTAGTCGCGCCGGTTACAAACATTAAGTTTCCAGGATTGCCCCATTGGCTCACTTTATGCATCACATGCTGGTAGATTTTTTGACCATCAGCTTCTAATATTTGAAAGTCTTTGCTGCCTGCGTTGCTGGTAAGGCCCAAACAAATAACCCATTTATCTTCGAAGGCGAAAAACGGGCTTAGTGAATCTTCACCCATATAAGGTGCAACTGTAATTGAATCGAAATTTAAGCGCTTAAAAAAAGCACGGGCATACATAGAACTGGTGTTGCCTATATCGCCACGCTTGGCATCGGCAATGGTGAAACAATCTTTAGGAATTAAGTTAAGCGTCTCTTCCATACATTGCCAACCTTCACTTCCATATTGCTCGTAAAATGCTGTGTTGATTTTATATGCCACTGCAAATTTGTGGGTAGCTTGAATAATGGCGCGGTTAAATTCTACCATGCCTTTCATACTGCGTTCAACGCCTTCTGGCAACTTGTCCATATCGGTGTCCAAACCAACACAAAGCATGCTTTTCTTTGCTTTAATTTGGGCAATTAATTCCTCTCTGTTCATTGCTGCGAAATTAATTTAAATTTAGCATTTAATCGTATTCAAAAAACGTTGGTCGAATCATGGACATTATTCCATTTGAAAATTTGTTCCATAAAAACTTAAACCTTAGTCTTGTA
>JAOASJ010000073.1:6032-29674 GCA_030158725.1 Bacteroidia bacterium | reverse complement strand
GGACATTATTCCATTTGAAAATTTGTTCCATAAAAACTTAAACCTTAGTCTTGTATTGGAATTTAAATAAGTAAGTACTATGAGCAAAATAAATATAGAAACCCGCATACAAGCGCCAATTGAATTGGTATGGACTTGTTGGACCTCACCTGAACACATCGTTAACTGGAACCATGCAAGCGACGATTGGCACACCACCAAAGCAGAAAATGATTTGCGCGTTGGTGGTAAATTTTCTTCACGCATGGAAGCCAAAGACGGCAGTTTTGGTTTTGACTTTGAAGGCATATATGACCGTGTTGAACAACATGCCCATATTGCTTACCATTTGGAAGATGCCCGCACCGTTGAGGTTGATTTCATGACCGAAGGCAATACTACTGTTGTAAGAGAAATTGCCGATCCAGAAACCATGAATCCTTTGGAAATGCAAGTTGCAGGATGGCAAGCCATTTTAAACAACTTTGCAGCTTATGTTTTAAAGCAAAATCAAGCACTTTAAAATGCAAACCATACTTGGTTCAGGCGGCGCCATAGCAAATGTATTGGCCAAAGAATTGTTGGCTTACACCAAAGACATACAATTGGTTTCTCGCAATCCTGTAAAGGTAAATGAAACCGATACTTTATTGGCTCTCGACCTATGTGACAAACAAGGTGTAATTAAAGCACTTGAAGGCAGTGAAGTAGCCTACTTAACTGTAGGCTTAACATACGATTTGAAAACTTGGCAAGCAAAGTGGCCAGTAATTATGCAAAATACCATTGAGGCATGTTTGGCAAACAATTGCCGCTTGGTGTTTTTTGACAATATTTACATGTACGATGGAAACGATTTAAGCAATATGACAGAATCGATGCCTTTAAATCCGCCAAGTGAAAAAGGTAAAATTCGCAAGCAAATTGTAGATGCCTTGTTTGAGGCGGTAAACCAAAAAGGTCTAAAAGCTTTGGTTGCAAGGTCTGCCGATTTTTACGGACCAGGCATTAAGCAAACCAGTATGTTAACGGAAACGGTTGTTAAACCAATAAGCACAGGCAGCACCGCCAATTGGTTAATGGGTGATGGGTATAAACATGCATTTACTTATACTTTAGACGCCGGAAAAGCTTGTGCAATTTTAGGAAATTCTACCGATGCTTACGGTGAAGTTTGGCATTTACCAACCGCCACCAATCCGCCGACTGGTAGGCAATGGGTAGAAGCGTTTGCAAGTCAATTAAAAGCAAAACCAAAATACAGAGTGGTTGGAAAAGGTTTTGTGCGCTTTTTAGGTTTGTTTATTCCCGCTATGCGCGAATCAGTTGAGATGTTGTACCAGTATAACCGCGACTATGTTTTCAATAGCCAAAAGTTTGATAGCAAATACAATTTCAAACCTACACCTTACCTCGATGGCATCAAGCATATAGTTGATGCAGATTATAAAAAGTAAAAGTTGTCTTTTGTAAGGCATGCAGCCTTTTTCATTTTTACTTGTCTAATATTATAACTTAAGTTTTAATTATCTTTGTAAGAATGAAAAGGTTCAAGGTCTTGTTTTTGTTTTTTGTCTTGGTTTTAAATGCACATGCTATGAATATGCCTGTGCATGCAAAGTCATATATCGTACAATTCTCAAGCAGCAAGTCAGTCGACGTTTTAAGCGAATTGTCGGCCTTCAAATTTTCAAAAATTGAAGCATTGAATCAGGAGAAAACATTGTTTCTCTTTTCATTCAATGCTTTTTCTTTGCCCGAATACCAAGCGGTTACTGTGCTTAGAAATTTACCTCAATATGTATTGCATCAAGAAAACGCTCAAGTTTTTCTGCGCGCCACAGTAAGCAATGATCCTTTAGTAGGTAACCAATGGCATTTGCCAATTATTAAAGCCACTGAGGCTTGGGACATTAGCCGAAGAGGTGTTAATGGCAATGGTGATACCATAGTCATTGCGGTAATTGACGATGGCTTGCATTTAAAGCATCCCGATTTCCAAGGCAATATCTGGATCAATTACGCCGACAGTTTGGGCAATGGCATAGACGATGATGGCAATGGTTTTATAGACGACCATTACGGTTGGAATTTCATGAACCGCAACAGCGATATCAGCGACAGCTTGTACTACAATGCTGGGCATGGAACACCCGTTTCTGGAATTATAGGTGCAAGAGGAAACAACTCAGTAGGTATAGCCGGAATTATGTGGCATGTAAAGTTGATGATTATCGATGTTACCGACAGCAGTTTGAATCCTACAATATTTCAATCGGATGTTTTGAAGGCATATAATTATGCCTTGTACCAACGTAAATTATACAACAGCAGCAATGGAAAAAAAGGCGCTTATGTGGTTGCAACCAATGCCAGTTGGGGCGTTGATGGTTGGTATCCGCACCAAGCCCCATTGTGGTGTGGCTTGTATGATACCTTGGGTAAATATGGAATATTAAATGTGAGTGCGGTTTCAAACAACCAAGACAACCAAGTGGACACTGATGGTGATATGCCAACTTTATGTCCGAGTACGCATTTAATTACCGTGGGTTCTACCACCCCAGGAGACAATTATTTTATGTCGGGTTACAGCACTATAAGTGTCGATTTGAGTGCGCCGGGTGCCAATGTTTACAGCACCGATGCGTATACAAAATTAAATATCTTAAACAACCGTTTATACCGCAATGGGTTTTCAGGAACTTCGTATGCTGCACCAATGGTCACCGCAGCTATAGGGGTTTTAAATGCCTATGCCTGTCCACGTATATTGGATACCATGCGCATTAATCCTGTTAAAGGGAATATATTGCTGAGACGCTTTATTTTGGAAGGTGTTGATGTCTTGCCAGGACTAGCTGGAAAGAATGTTACGAGTGGCCGTTTAAACATCAAAAAATCTTTGGAATTAATGGACCAATATTGTTTTGGTTATTTGGGTATAGAAACAGAAACTGCATTTCCCAATGTATTTGTATTTCCAAATCCGGGCAACGGAATGATAGAATTGAGTTCAGAATCGATAATAGATAAAGTCCTTGTATTTGATGCCATGGGTAAGCTAATCGAAGCGGACATCCAAGGCAACATGATAGATCTAAGCGCTTATGCCCAAGGGGTTTATTTTATACAAGTTGAAATTGAAGGCAAAAGGGAAATGATTAAATACTTGAAGTTGTAATTGCTTCAGGATTTAATAATAAAACTTCCATGCAAATCCCAGTCTAAATCTAAATGGTGCCGATGCTTGGTAAGGAGAGGTGTATAGATAATTAGGGTAGGTGTTTATGTTTTGGAAATTCTGATTGACATGCTCAATCTTTAAGAAAATTCTAGCAGTCTTTACTTCCGCATTGATAAAGAAGTCTATAAATGGATAGGCACCCACCGTCTTGTCGCTTACCCTAAAGTTTACTATGCCTGGATTGTAAAAGCTTGCCTTGTAAGCGGAGGTAATATTGGCGTCTAAACCGATTTGTACAAAGCTGGCTTTCTTAAAAGCATAGGTTTGGTAGTAGAGGCTGGTTTTCGATAAAATGCCTGGCAATTGCAATTGGGTCTTTAATTCATTTGAAAGCACTTGGTAAACCAATTCTTGGTGAACTTGAAAGGCTTTTAAATTGACATGCACCTTGGCCACGGCTTGGAAGCACGATTGACCGACACCGCCTTGTTTTGGCGTATTGTCTGCACCATAGTAGATAAAGTTATCTATTAACGTATAATTCGCCTCTAGTTCAAAAGCCTTTTTGGGAAGGGAATACGAATAGGCATTGTAAATGCTTGGACGTTTTATGTTTTTAGAGATACCTACTGAAATGTTTTGGTTTCTGGTTTGTTTAAAATTGTTTTCCCAACGGAAATGGTTGCTGAAAATAAGAGACTGCCTGAAGTCGGCCTTCCTTGCATTCGAAAGTGCATTGGCAGTTATATTCCATTGGTTGTGCTTGCCCCAAGTGCTGTTGTTTTTCCATTTCAACAAATAGTCGTTTTGGTTATACCCTTCATAGTAATAGATTCCTGAGGCTTCAGAAATAAAGAATTTTGACAATTTGAAATTGAATTGCGCATAAACAGAATTGTTGTGTGCAATGTATTGATTGTAGTTTTTCGGATTGGCTGACTGGTAAACTGAAAAATGCTCGTTTTTCAAACCAGCTTTAAAGGCTAGGCTGTGTTCATTGAGAGGTGTGAATATTTCAATGGTGTTGCTTACTTGTGTTAAAGCAAATGAATCGCTACTCGCTAAGTTGTTAAAATAATAAATACTGTCGTAGAATCCATAGTCGCCCGACTTGTCGGTGTAGTAATTGCTGTTTTTAAGTGCTGAAAAACTGTGGCTAATACCCAGTTTGCCAGTACTCGATTTTCCAGTGTCTGAATCTGCACCCATGACTATCCAGTATACATGAGAAAATTTCATCTCACGGTAGCGGTTGATGTTGCGGGCATTGTTAAGAGAAACTGGAACTATACGTGAGTTGCTGGGCAATCGTTTGAACAATTCTTCATTGCTTTCCGTTTGAACGATACCAGCATTTTCTAAAAAGTTGGTTTTGTTCCAAGTGAAAACGAAGGTAGCGGTATAGCGCTGAGATTTGCTTTTATAGTATGAGCTTAAAAGAAGGTTTTTGCAGGATAAACTTTGTCTGCTGTAGAATCCGTCGTTTGAACTGCTGTGGTATAAAGCGGCGATGTTAAATTTCTTGCCGAAGTTTTGCGTGTGCATGGCATCGAAATCGATCATACCTCTGCGGCCGCCTTTACCTTGGGCATATTGGAATTCGGTATAGGGAAGGGGCGTGTTGTAAAAACGCGCTTGCTCAATACTGTAATAAAGGTTTTGAAACGGATTCATACCTGCAACGACACCTGTTTTCTCAAAAGGTTTGAATTGCAGATCCATGAAAGGGGTGTGCACATCGCCCAGGTTTTGAATGGCTATGTTGTTTTTCTTTGTGCGGTCGTATTGTTGGAAAAACAATAAACTGCTGTCTACGCGGGTGTTAAATTTGCTGTTGCGAAGAAAACCTTCTTGAGAAATTGAAATCGGATCAATTCTTTTTGCTGTATCGTAAACTTCTTCCGCAATACTTTGCGCATAAATTGGTTGAATTAAGACGAAACAAATTAAGAAGGCGAAAAATTTCATTGAAATTGAAAGAGCAAAAGTAATGCAATATTTATAAAAGCACTAAAAAATGGGGTTTCAAATAAATTTTATGAGTATTTTTACCTATTTAATTTGATGAATTTGAGTGAAATACTATAAAATTGAGAAAATTTATATAAATATTCAAAAAAAAAACTTGGATATTTCAAAATCGTGCCTAAATTTGCTCTACACTATTATAGTGTTTTCATAGTTTTAGTTTTGTCAAAGGCCGTGTCAGAAATGACGCGGTTTTTGGCGTCTATAGGTTTCTAGCGCTAGTTGTAGCACTTTTAAGTTTTTCAAGAATTTTAATTTAGGTATGCTCTTTACTGGCCAAATCATTTTTTGTTTTTTAAGACGCAATTTCTATTTTTAAATTTTGCTACTTGAGTCCCAATTGGACGATTAAATTGAAAAAACGGGTTAAAAAAATGAGTATTTTTACTTAGTTTTTTCTTCAAAAATATTTGACCTAAATTTTAAAGATTTTAGCCTTTTTAATGAGTGAATTGACTAGCAAGTCTTTAGACTGCTGAAAGGCGATTTTGTAAGTTATTGCTTTGATTTATAGAGTTCTAATATTGATTGGTATTCAATAAAACTAAGGTACAAGCTTGCTCCCATTCAATGTTTTTTTCATCTAAAAAGTCTGTAAAGTCAGGATTTTCTGTTCCGGGATTAAATATTACCCTTTTCGGATGAAGGTTCGCAATAAATTCAAAATACGGAGTTTGGTTTTTGGGACCTACATATAAAGTAACGGTATCAATTTCTGGGAAAAGATTTAGACTTAGCTCTTTGTTAATTTGTATGCCATCAACCTCGCCAGTTTTATTGCCAAGAGCAAAAACGGGGTGTTGGTAGTGGTTTAATAGTCGTATGGCTTTGTTGGAATAGCGCTCAGGATTCTCACTTGCGCCAATAACCAGGGTGTTTTTTTGTTTCATTTTTGTTTACAAGAATGCGTGATTCTGTTTTTCAAAACAAATAATTTATATGATATTCGCCTAATAATATTTTTGATATGAATATAGGCGATAAACTCATTAACTTTAAACTGCAAGCGACCAATGGTGAGCTATACAGTAATTTTGCTTTTGCAGATAAATATGCGTTGTGTATCATTTTCGCAAGCAATACTTGTGAATATTCTAAAGCCTATTGGAATAGAATTATCAAATTAGCTGACCAATACGAAGAAGACAATATGGCTTTGGTGGTTGTCAATTCAAACGATGAATTGCAAGACAGCAATGAGTCACTTGAAGGAATGAAGGCGGTTTTGAAAAACTTAAAAGCAGAAAGATTGGTATATCTTAAAGATGCCGATCAATCTTTAGCGCAAAAGTTTGGAGCAACAAAAACACCTGAAGTATTTTTATTCAATTCAAAACGCGAGTTGGTATACAAAGGTATTATTGATGATCAATGGGAAAATGAGTCACAGGTTATGATGGCTTACCTTGAAGATGCAATTGAATATTGCTTAGACGGTATTGATATCGATTATCCAGAATTACCAGCTCAAGGCTGTGATATGCTTTGGAAGAAATAATTCAATAGATGTCTCAAACTGTTATTATTACCGGTGCTTCATCAGGTATTGGTGAAGCTTTGGCTTATCGAGCGGCTGAATTAAAATTAAATATTTGTTTGGCGGCTAGAAATCTCGAAAAATTAAATTTAGTAAAACAAAATTGCGAGCGCCTTGGTGCTAAGGTCGTTGTTGTTCAAGCCGATGTTCAAGCAGAAAGCGATTGCCAACGCATAATTGATGAAACAATTTCTGCATTTTCTGGTATAGACATTTTAATTAATAATGCCGGAATAAGCATGCGTGCCTTATTAAAGGATTGCGATTTGTCTGTTATCAAACAAGTGATGGACATTAACTTTTGGGGCACAGTCTATTGTACAAAATTTGCCTTGCCATATTTATTAAAATCTAAAGGAACAGTGGTAGGCGTTTCTTCTATAGCCGGCATTAAAGGTTTGCCAGCCCGCACAGGATATTCAGCGTCTAAATTTGCCATGCATGGATTTTTAGAATCTTTGCGCATAGAGAATTTAAAAACGGGTTTAAAAGTATTAATTGCTTGCCCTGGATATACCGCTTCAAATATTAGAAATGCAGCTTTGAATCAAGAGGGCAAGAGCCAATCGGAATCTCCTTTCGATGAATCAAAATTAATGTCAGCGGAGAAAGTGGCAGATGAAATATTTAAAGCCATTGCAAAACAAAAGTCATATTTGTACTTGAGTTTTCAAGGAAAGGCCACTTTGTTTTTAAGTAAGTTTTTCCCACGATTATTAGACAAATTGGTTTACAACACTGTTGCCAAAGAAAAGGACAGTCCTTTTAAATAAACTATCTTAACAAGGTGAAGGTTCCTCTGAACCAGCGCTCTTTGTCGTCGCATCCCACATATTTCACATAGAATACATAAACATCTTGAGGAACTGGTTCTTCATTGAATTTGCCATCCCATCCAATTTGAGGGGTGTTGCTTTCAAATATTTTCTCACCCCAACGGTTGTATATTCTTAACATGTAGGCAGAACCGGGATCAGCGTATTTGTTTCCAGGGTATACTTCGTTCAAATTGTCATCGTTCGGAGAGAATGCATTAGGCATGAACATTTCATTCGGCAAAGCATCACCCGCTTCTGATATTTTAATGCTGTCAGCATTGATACAACCTATACCATATTTAAATGTAACGGTGTAAGTACCACCAGAACTTATGCGAATTTTTCGTGTTGTTTCTCCTGTATTCCAACGGTAATCAATCATGCTGTCAGCAGCAGTTAAGAATAAAGAAGACGACAAACATATAGCAGTGTCTTTGCCTAAGCCACCATCTCTAACAGGGAATTGTTGAATAAATACAGAATCAGATTCTATGCAACCTTCTTTGGTGGTAATGGTTACTTTTTTCTTGCCCGGAGTTGTAGCTCGGTAATTGATGGTTTCAGCAAAGTCGTGCCATTGGTATTTTACAAAACCTTTTTGAGGGTATAGCCAACGGTCAACAGGGCCACAATAAAAGGTATCAACCCCTAAATCTAAACCTGTTTCGATGTGGGTTAAAACAGCGGTGTCAAAAACGGTGCAAAGTCGGTTTCTTACTTTAATTATGTAGGTGCCGGGTTTAAAAGTTGTTATTTTTGAGCTGGTATCACCTGTATTCCAGAGGTAATTGGTCTCAAGTTTTGTTTTAAAGGAATAGTTCACTCCATCTAAAACGACTGAAGTTCCTTTGCAAAATAAAGTGTCATTAAGTCTAATGCGCGGTGGAGGGTATAAAACAAAAGTTATGGTATCGGTTGAAGGGCAATCGTTTTTATTGGTAATATTAACCCAGTAAGTGCCGAGTTTGCTAATGAAAACCGAATCTTTTTTACTGCCATCGTTCCATAAGTATGTTTTGTAACCGGGCTTCCCAGGGTAGGTAAATTGAACAAAGCTATCGCGGCAAATAACGGAGTCGGGGCCTAAATCTATTTTTTCTAAATCGTTGGTAATATAAATGGAGTCACCCGCAACACAAGGGGCTTCGCTAACAGAAAGCCAATACAATCCACCTTTGGTAACGGTAATGGTTTTAGAATTTTGTCCAGTATTCCACTGAAATATTTTGCCTGTGGTATTGGTAATATTTGAATAAAGCAGTTTGCTAAAATTGCCACAGACTAAGGTGTCTTTAGGTATCTTGACTACAAAATTCGGAATCACAGTAATTTCATAATCACTGGTATCAATGCAGATGCTGCTGCGGGCAATTAGAGTAATTAAATAAGTGCCTGGTTTTTTGTAGGTATAACTCGGGTTTTTTAGAATAGACGTATCAGCTAAAGTGTTGGTGTCTCCAAAATTCCAAGTAAAACGAATACCACCTTGGCTTCTATTGGTAAAGGTGGTTGGGGTACCTACGCAATTTTTTTGAGGAACAAAGAAAGATGATACCACATCAAAATTACAGTCAGCCACATTGAATTGAAAATCGCGTTTTGTCTCACCAATTAAAACACCTTTTCTATATTCCTTAACTTTTATACCGATTACATATTGTCCCATTATATTTGGGGTTAATGTCAACTTACCGGTTTTGCGGTCTATCGTCAAAGTTGGACTGCCATTGATTTGGTTGCTGTAGGTATTGAAACCAGATTCCCACAATATCAAATTGTTCGGGTAGTGTGGCAGATTGGTTTGATCATCATAGTATGGTTTTGACGCTGTGCTTGGTGAAGTACCAGCGCCATCAAAAGGTTGAAAAAGCTCGTATACCAAAGAATCACCGTCTGCATCATTGGCACTATGGTCAAATTTTAAAGGTGCATTGGTGCAAAGAAAATTAGGTGGGAGGTATTTGAATGAAGGAGAACTGTTGTTAAGTGCGGTGTTTATTTCAGTAAAATAAGTGGCACCTGTGCTTGAAGGTGAAACAATGTTGTTAATGGTTTTGTTCCTGCAACAGCGTTCAAAACTGATTAAATACCTTGTATTGGCGGGCAAACTCATGGTGGTTGTGTAGGTGTATTTGTCTACACAAGCATCTGGTTTGTTTTTAATGCATTTGTAATTCAAATCACTAACTTTAACAGGGCCAGTGCGGGCAACTGTTTTGCATAAATTAGTCTGCAGCGATTGGTTACTCATTCTAAACACATTGAAATAAGCTTCTTGATCGCTCTCGATTGCGGCTGGATCACCGTTTCTACAGTCAATGTATAAAAACAAAGTGACTTGGTAATTCTTAAATCCGTTAGACGTATTTAAATATTGGTACATCACTTCCCCGCCCACAATATGGGAAGCTGAGGCTTTTTGCATCAGTCCTGCGAGCAATATGGCAAGGACTATTTTTTTCATTTTATACAAGACACCTAATTACACATTATTGTTGCATTAGGGTTGCTTATTGTTGGGGCATTCCTGTTAATTTCATATATTCATTCAAAAACTGTTCCGCTTCTTTTTCACGGCCAGTTTTTTGCAATTCTGTTCCAATAATGTAGTATGCTTCTGGGCTTCGAGGGTCTAATTGTATAGCAGCCTGTAAGTTGTAAAATGCAGAATCTTGTTCACCTAAAATCAGTTCCGCTTTGCCCAAACCTAAATATCCTCTGCCAACATTGCCATAAGCTTGGTTGAAGATGTTAAAATACATTTTAGCTTCAGTCGCATTTTTTTGTTGCAATCTAATTTCACCCATTAACAATGGTGCTGAAGCATTCTTCTTATGTTTAAACGCTAAAGCCAAATTATCGAATGCCATTTCAAGCATTTTTGCATTCGGATTGTTTTGGTCAGCCATCAAGGCTTGGGTGTAATATACTTCACCTAGACTTTGGTAAGCCTCGTAGTTTCCATCCCTTAATTCAATGGCTTTCTTGTAGAACATTATAGCAGAATCCAATCTCATTTTCATTTTACAAGCATCGGCAACTCCACGAGCATATTCTTCTTCCAATGGATTATAAGCATATGCTTGCTCGTAGTACCAAAGCGCTGAGTCGCCATTGTTTTTCTTTAAGCATTGTTTGCCAAGGTAACTGTAATTGCTGTTCGAACGAACAACTGCTGCAATGGTAACCCCATCAACTTTTATTTCATGAATGGTGCCTTTTGGTGGCCAGTATCCATTCAAAATTTGGTTTTTAGAAAGTGTCCTAGTGGTCCAAATAGCATAGGTCCAATTGTTGTCGGCCCACTCATATTCACGGGTCCAAGCGTATTTAACATCTTTGCCCTCAGGGACAAAAGTCTTAAGTGCTTCTTGGATGTTGTTGCTGCTAACTTTTATGTCTCCTTTTAAAACTTCAGGGTGGTTTTCAATCAACCATTTAAAAGCCGCTCTAGGGGTTTGGTTCCAATAGTCAAGTTCATATTTACCATTTGCACCTTCTACACCGCCTGCAATTTCATTGAAGTAAATGTATTGGTATGGATGGTTGACAATGCTCCAAATCCCTGGTTTTATAAAAGTAAGACCAATGATAAGCATTACACCCATTTTGATTTTGGTATTGCTAAATAAGCCTGCCAACCAATACCAACCAAGTATGGCAATGGCCACCAAGGATGGGTAAATGAAAATGAAATGTCTCCAACCGTTGTAAACGTATGACTTTTTGTAAATGATGTAAGCAGAAGGGAAGAAAGTCGCCAATAAAACCAAGCCTATCATTAACCTTTGTGTTTTGTTGTTTTTCCAGCCCAAAAGCACGCCGGGTACTAATCCAGCCAATATTGCCAAAGGTGCTGTAAGCATAATGAGTTTTGGTTCGTAATACCATGGTTTGTCAAACAAACGAACACCGTCGAATAATTCGTAATAGGTTAGGTAAGAGAATTTGTCAAACTCTGTCAGGGCTTTAAGTGTTCCATCTATTGGATTTCTCAAAGCGTATGGCCAGAATAAAATTCCAAGTATGTATGCAACGATGCCAATTAACAATCCGTGTTTCACATACACCAAGAATTTATTGTCTTTTTTGTTGGCGTAGTTTAACAACCAATGCAAGCCCATAAACATTAGTAAAAATCCGAGTGGAAGTACGCCTTGCACACGGATACTAATGGTAAATCCAATGGCCAAGGCTAGCATTACTTTTGTTTGATGCCTAGCTGAAGGTAATTCCTTGAGCAAGCGCACGAGGTAATACAGGGACATGATGTAACCAGCTGCAAAAGGAATATCTTTAGGGTTGTTAAAACATTGACCGAAGAAAGAAGGTGAACAAACCAAAGCTATTAAGGTGATGATGGCAGGCAACCAACCAGATAACATTCTCACCAATAGTGAAGCAAATAAAATGGCTAAGAAACCAGTAATGGTATTTAAAATGTGGCGGGTAACAAATTCTGCATGGTGGGCCTTGAAACTGCTGAAGCCAACACTTACTGAAGCATCAACAGAGCCTTCGTTTAGTTTGTCTTTTATAACAGATTTTATCTCTGGTAAGGTTTTTCCTGAAACATTAATTTTACCCAAGGTGCGGTGGTCAATAAATCCACCTTCATCAACAGGATAGCGTTTGTATTGGTTGTTAAAAAGGCTGTCAACTATATTGCCAGTAAAAGTAATAGCGATGATGTCTTTTGGCTCAGCGGTTTCGTTAGTGCCGATGATTCTATTGACTCCAGAAGCCAATACGTCTATGCCCATGCCGTATAAAACGTTGGTAAAATTGTCGCGGTGTCCTTCAGCTTGAAAGTCGAACATGCTGGTGTCTTCGCCCATACTGGTGTAATAGTCTAAGACATCTTGAGAATAATTGTTGTGGTTGGGCTCATCCCATGTTACGTTGTAATCGTTGCTAATACTTAGCATTCCGATTAATAAGAATAGGGCAGAGAAGCCAAATATTTTTTTGTATAAACCGTGGTTGATATTGGTTTTGTCGCTTATTTGAGGACCTGGATTAACGGCTTTAAAGAAATAATTTATTAAGGTTTTAAATCCGTCTGCTATTCCACGGACAAACGATTTGCTGGCATCTCCTAGTTTAAAGTCACTTGCCTTGTATTCAAAAGGAACCTTGGTGCAAATGCCCTCTTTTTCGCCAAGTGCAGCCAATTGCCATGCGCTGTCAATCTTTTTGTCTAATACCAAATGTTTGAAGTCGTCTTCAGAAAGCAATACGGCTTCGCATGAGGATAAGTTGCTGTTTGCTCCAGTAAAAAATTTTGGCCAGAAATTGGTCCAATACACCAAATGCTTATCGTAGAAGTTTGCTTTTTCAGAATTGCGGCCAATAGCGGCAAGCATGTTTTGTCCATTAAAAGCTTTGTTGGCATTAAGTACCCATTTTAGAATGGTGTCTGCTTTATTGCTTAAAGGAAGTTGAAGGGTGATTACGTTTTTAATGTCATCGCCTAAATCGTTGCCATTAAGAATTTTTATTTTGCTGTCTTTTTGTAGCTCTGAGATTGAACTTGATTTCAAATCAGCAGAGGCAAATAAAGTAAAGGGGTTATTCGATTTTGAACAAATTTCCGCCAATTCCAACAAGTCCTTTTCGGCTTGTTTATTCCCATTCGTTCGGCTTATGTATACAGCGGTGTTAGCGCCGTTGCTGCTCGTTTTATCGCTGCTATTTTGCTTTGTTGACATTGTAATTCTAAAACTTGACTTTACGTTGGAAAATTACTTCAAAATTTATGAATATCCAAATCGAGCTAAATTGTCTATTATTGTAGGTGAAAAGGTGTAAATCGGAATGGTTTTAATCCACTATCATTTAATAGAAAATATTTAAAAATGTTGGGCAGAAAAGTGAAAACTGCGTTGGATTTATTTTTAGGTAAAATGCCTGAATTTGTTTTGCAGTTATTTGCTAAAATATTCTCTTATTTTAAGAAAATTCTGTCCAAAAAATATGCGAAGAGTCGCCGTTATTCAAGGCTACTGAGATTATGTGATTTTGTTATCACAAGGTGTAATGGCAACCGATTTATAGAATATGAATTGAGCAATATTTGCAATGCGCAATGCGTGTTTTGTCCTTATCCAGATATGCTTAGGACTGAGAAGAAATTTATGCATATGCCTAAGGATGTTATGGAGAGTAATTTAAAAAAGCTCTCTCATTTTAATTCGGCAATGCTCAGTTTTACCCCCACAACCGGAGACACTTTGCTGCACCCTGAATGGGATGAGTATATTCAATCAGCCTTGGAAAGTAAATATGTACATAGAGCGACTATGTTTACCAATGCCATTAAATTGGATGAGGAAAATAGAGAAAAATTTATAAACTTATTGAAGACTAAAAATGGGAATAAATTGAGTGAGATTTATTTTTCATTGGGCGGTCTTGATGCTGTCACTTACAAAGCTTTGTACAAGGTTGATCGATTTGACCTAGTGGTTTCAAATATTGCAATTTTCTTAGAGCAATTGAAGAAAGAGGGACTAACAATGGGCATACACATACATGTGAAATTGTTAAAAGGACAAACATTGGATGCTGATTTAGCGTCAAAGATTTTTAACCCTTCGGATTACCCATTTGTTTATTATTCCCAGTCAAATTTGTATTTCAGTAATGAGCAATATACACGCAATTCTTTGATCGATTATAAGCCAGATCATTGGGCAATTAAGACCAAGGCCTGTGCGTATTTAAATAAAACCCGTTTTGCCGCCGATGGAGCGATTTGGGCAGATGGTTGTGTGATTTCAGAGATGCCTGGTGACAGCTCCTTGAAGTTAGGAGAAAACAATAGCTCTTGGGAAGCAATAGAATCTAAGCGGAAATTGCTAATAGGTAATTGGGAAGAAAAGCAAGAAATTCCTTTGCCTTGTAGGGCTTGCACTATGTACAGACCAAGGTAAAACTACAAGAGTTTCAAAGCCTGTTTTATAATGTCTTCAACTGTAAGTTCAGGAGAATGACCAGTGATTTTTTGAATTACTTTTTCTGCGGCTGGTCTAGGGAATCCAAGAGCCAATAACGCCAATAATGCTTCTTCTGATTGTTTGCCAGTATGCCCAGGGAATTGAGACATTTCGCCAGGAGTTGCAATTTTATTGACTTTATCTTGTAGCTCTATGATAATTCTTTGAGCCGTTTTTGGACCTACTCCTTTTACTGCTTTAAGCATAGCAAGGTTGCCGGTGCTAATTGCACTGATAATTGCCAAAGGTGTTTGACCGCTTAAAATCATGCGGGCGGTGTTAGCACCTACACCATTTACCAATATTAAATGTCTGAAAAGAGAACGCTCTTGTTCATCAAAAAAGCCATAAATAGAATGTGCATCTTCTTTAATTGAAAGATGGGTTAAAAGACGAACTTGTTTGAGTGTTTTTATTTTCTCGAAGGTGTTGATACTTATTAATAAGTGGTAGCCAATGCCACCAACATTAATAACAATAAAGGCAGGATTGGCATGCTCTACATGCCCTTCAATAAATTCATACATAGTTTAAGGTGTGATTAACTCAGACGCTTTAACCACGGTAATCCAATTAAATGGATCAGGCAATACTAGCGTCTTCATTTGATTAAAAGTTTTAATTATATCGGTACTTAATAAGTTTTCAGATGAATTTACCTTGAATGCTTGGCCTTTATAGCTAAACAATTCAATATTGGTAACGGTTGCGGCAGTTCCAGAAACAAACATTTCTTTAACTAGGCCTTTGTTGTGCCAATCGATTAAATCGTGGATAGACACTTTGGTTTCTATAACATTTTTACCTTGACTACGTAAAAGTTTAATGATAGAATCGCGGGTGATTCCTGCCAATAAACTGTCGTTAAGTTCAGGGGTATAAATGGCGTCATCGGTAATTACGAATACGTTGCTGGTTCCAGTTTCTTCAAGGTAGGTATGGGTTTCGCCATCGGTCCATAACACTTGGTCAAATCCTTCATCTTGCGCCAATTTGGTTGGGTACATAGATGCTGCATAATTTCCAGCACATTTAGCCGCACCAACACCGCCCATAGATGCACGGGTATAGTGTTCTTCAACTTTTACTTTTAAAGCATGGCTGTAGTATGAACTAACTGGGCAGGCATAAACCATAAAACGGTATCCTTCACTTGGTTTCACACCTAAATAGTCGTCGGTAGCAAACATGAAAGGACGGATATATAATGAACTTCCTTCTTTTGTAGGAATCCAAGCAGAATCAACAAGAACCAATTGTTTAAGTGCTTCCATAAAAACCTCCTCAGGAAGAGTAGGCATACACATTCTTTCCGCAGAGCGGTTAAGACGTGCTAAATTGTCAAGAGGTCTGAATAAGGTAATTACACCATCGGTGTTTTTAACAGCCTTCATGCCTTCAAAAATGGCTTGCCCGTAGTGCAAAGCAGATAACGTTGGACTTAAAGAAATTTTATCGAAAGGTTCAAGTCTAAAGTTTTGCCATTCGTTGTTTCTGAAATCGCAAGAAAACATATGATCGGTAAATACATGACCAAACACAATATTTTCTGAATCGAAAGAAGAAATTTTTGATTCTTCTACCAGTTTTGTCGTAATTTTGAGGCTCATTTGAAATGCAAATTAAATCAATTCCATGTATCAAAACCTAATTATTTCAGAAAATAATCCCGAGCAAGTGAATATGCTGATGGGGGAAGAATTATACTTGGTTGATGAGACCTTGTGGTTTGAGGAGATTAAATCGGAGGGAGGAAACAAGTTTCGCTTCTTAAATATCGTTGATCATGGCAATGAGCACATCATTCCTGAATCGGAGCGCGACTTCTTTTTTAGAATCATCACCTCGATTAAGAACGACAAGTTTACTATGGATGCGGATGGTTTTTCAATGGTTAACATCAGCCAGTACCGCGGCGTGAAATGGAAGAACTTAGACCATTTATTTAGTCCTGTGTATTGCATCTTCTGGGGTGCTGATCCTGAGAAAGTAGGAATTCATTGTAAATTATGGGGAGGTGCTTTGCAAGGCAACTGCCGTATTTTATATGTAGATTCAATAAAAGAAATATCTGAGAATCAAGAAAAAAAGAAACAATTGTGGGGTTTGGTGAAAAGGATGTTTCAAATTCAATAGAATATGTCAATTAAAATTGTATTTGCCTCGAGCAACCGTCATAAAATTGACGAGATAAAGGCTTTATTGCCTGAAGGGTTTGAATTGTTGTCATCAGCAGAGGCTGGTTTTACAGATGAAGTAGAGGAGACAGGAAAAACATTTGAAGAAAATGCAGCACTAAAAGCAGATGCTTTATTTGATGCTTGCGGTTTGGTTTGTTTTTCAGACGACAGCGGTTTGGAAGTTGAAGCACTAAAAAAAGCACCAGGCGTAAGAAGTGCGAGATATGCTGGTGAGCCAGCTGATACAGCCAAGAACAATGCCTTATTGTTGGAGAACTTAAAAGATAAAACCAATAGAAAAGCGCGGTTTGTTACCGTGATATGTTTGCGTATGCCACATAAAACTTTCTTTTTTGAAGGCTTTATTGAAGGTGAAATTGCTTTGGCACCAAGAGGTAATAATGGTTTTGGCTACGATCCGCTTTTTGTGCCTAAGGGAAGCGATAAAACATTTGCAGAAATGGATGCAGAGACCAAAAACTCAATGAGTCATAGGCACAATGCACTGGTGAAGATGTTGCCTTTTTTAGAATATTTGCGTGCTTAAGCAATGGAAGGGAAGGTGTTAATTAAAGATTTTGATTACAATTTAACGGAAGACAAGATAGCACAGTCGGCCGCTGAACCACGCGATAGCAGTAAGTTGTTATTGTATTCAAAAGGGCAGATTTCAGACAAAGTGTTTTCTAGCTTGCCAGAATTGTTGTCCGATAATTCAAGTTTGTATTTTAACAATGCTAAAGTTATTCCTGCAAGAATATTCTTGAAGAATAGCAATGCTGCAACCATAGAAGTGTTTTTACTTCAACCATATAAAATGGAACATGTTCAGGCTTTAAATGCAAAAGAAACCTGTGTGTGGTCTTGTTTGATTGGGAATAAAAAGAAGTGGAAGCCTGAGGAAATATTGGAAATAGAGATTGAAGGAACAAAAATTCAACTAAGGCAAATAGAAGATTTGGTGGTGGAATTTAAATGGCAAAGCGGCTTGGCCTTTGTGGAGCTTTTAGAGAAAATAGGCAAACTGCCTTTGCCACCATATATCAAGCACGAAGCCAATGAAGAAGATGCAGGAAGGTATCAAACGGTATATTCAAAAATTCAAGGATCTGTGGCGGCTCCAACTGCGGGTCTGCATTTTACCCAAACTGTTTTGGAGGAGATCGCGAAAAAGGGAATTTTACAAAATTATGTGACCTTACATGTGAGTGCCGGAACATTTTTGCCGGTAAAAGTAGAAGATGCTAGGGCTCATGATATGCATCAGGAAATTTATTCTGTAAACAGGGCTGAAATTGAAGCCATATTGGATGGGAAGCAAATTGTTGCGGTTGGAACTACCTCAACTCGGGTGTTGGAAAGCTTGTTTTGGGCCGGGGTTAATTTGATAGAGAAAAAAGCAAATCCATTTAAGATTGAGCAGTTCGTTTATGAAAGTAGAAAGGAATGTACGCTAGAAGAATCTATGCGGGCGATATTGAACTATCTGAATGAAAATAGTATAGATGCTGTGTATGGTGAAACTTCCATCATGATTATTCCAGGATATAGGTTCAGGGTTGTAAAAGGATTAATTACCAATTTTCATCAGCCCAAATCGACCTTGCTGTTATTGATTTCTGCTTTTATTGGTGATTCTTGGAAGACAGTGTATGCCCATGCCTTAGAAAATGGATATCGCTTTTTAAGTTATGGCGACAGTTCTTTGCTCTTGCCTTAAAAGAATTTTTTAAAAAGGTAAAAATCATTATTTTTGCGAACCTATAACATTTTGGCACATTATTCGTTTAAGCATTCGTATAAACAATTTTTAAATCCATGAAAACAAAACTTTTCTTATTAATAGCAGCCCTAGGATGCTTTGTTTTTGGCGCAAATGCACAAAAGTTTGGCTATGTTGACACGGAATATATTCTAGGGAACATGACTGAATACAAGGCGGCTCAAAAGCAATTGAACGAATTGTCAAGCAAATGGGAAGCCGATTTGAAAATCTTGAAAGAAGAGGTTGACAAAATGTATAAGGATTACAAGGCTGAAGAAATTTTGCTTAGCCCTTCTCAAAAGAAAGAAAGAGAAGATGCTATTGTGGCGAAAGAAGAAGCCATGAAAAAATTCGAGCAAGATAAGTTCGGAGTTAATGGTGAGTTGTTCAAAAAGAGATTAGAATTAATTAGACCAATACAAGAAAAGATATCCGTTGCTATTTTAGCAGTGGCTAAGAAAAACGGCTTAGATTTCATTTTCGATAAATCAGCCAATATGAATATTTTATTTAGCAATGCGAAATTCGACCGCAGTGATGACGTGCTAGATGAATTAGGAGTTACCCCAATTGATACAGATAAATAAACCAAATAAACCAGTAATGAATAGATCCATTTTTATCGCAGCGCTTTTATGGCTGTGTGCCTTTTCACCAAATGTTGCTCAAGCTCAAAAAATCGGGCACTTAAATTTTCAGAACATTATTCAAGCAATGCCAGAATATACCAAAGCATCTAACGAGTATGAATTGTACAAACAATCATTGGAAGATGAGTTGAAAGCTATTGAAGCTGAAGCATTGGCAATCAATAAAAAATACGAATTAGAAGCAAAGAAACCTGCGCCTAGTCAAACAAGATTGAAACTTTGGGCTCAAAACATTGAGACCATGCAGTTGATGTACCAAGAAAAACAACAATCTATTCAAGATAGTTTGTCAGCTAAAATGACTGAGTTGGTAGCACCAATCAAAAAGAAAGTTGAAGAAGCAGTTGCTGAAGTAGCAAAAGCACAAGGCTATTCTCATATCATCGACAACAGTTATGGTATGTTGATTTACGCTGCTGAAGAAAATAATGTTGAAGAAGCTGTAAAAGCTAAACTAGGTATTAAAGACAAGCCTGCAGCTAATCCAGGAGCTGGAAAGCCTGTTGGAATGCCAGGATCAAGATAATTTTGTCTACAGGCAAGTTTTCACCCAAGGCGTCTTATCCAATCGGGGTCTTTGATTCTGGTATTGGTGGATTGACGGTTGCTAAAGCGATCAACAATCTGCTACCCCATGAACAATTGGTTTATTTTGGAGACACCGCCCACATGCCTTATGGTGAAAAATCGCCCCATGCAATTAAAGACTATTCCGTTAAGATTGCGGAATTTCTAATACAACAACCTTGTAAGCTGATTGTAATAGCCTGTAACTCGGCTTCTGCAACAGCTTTCAAGCAAGTTCAAGCCATATTGCCCGACAAACATTTTGTAATCAATGTAATTGACCCAGTGGTTGAATATATTGTGTCGCAAGACCGTTATAAAAAAATCGGGTTAATTGGCACTAAAAGGACGGTAAGCAGCGCCGTTTACAAAAAGAAATTTGAGAAAGCAAACCCTCAAATGCATTTGAAATCACTGGCAACGCCATTGTTGGCGCCCATGATAGAAGAAGGGTTTTTTAACAATAAAATTTCTAAAACCATAGTTCATTCTTATTTGGACAATCCCCATTTAGCGGGAATCGAAAGTATTATTTTAGCCTGTACCCATTATCCATTAATTATTAGTGAGATAAGTTCTTACTACAAAGGCAAATTGGATATTATCAATTCGGCGGAAATTGTTTCAAAAGCTGTTCAAACTTTTTTAAAGGATAAGGAATTGTTGAACACAAAAACCGCTGAACCTAAGCATAAGTTTTTTGTGTCTGACTACACCGCTTCGTTTGAGGAAACAGCAAAAATATTCTTTGGCTCATCTTTAAAGCTGAAGGAAAACAATCTTTGGAAAGACAAATAGTCTCATTATTTGTCTTGAGATAGGGGTAAAAATGGCCCTATTCAAAAACTCTCAGGTGGGTTTGAGTATTTCACTTTAATTCCATAAATTTGCGACACATTTTATTACCATGGCATTCGATATAAACATGATCAAAAGAGTGTATGCCAATATGCCTGAACGCATAGAAGCTGCACGCAGAATTCTGCAAAAACCATTAACCCTTACTGAAAAGATTTTGTATACCCACTTAAGCGCGGGTACTGCAGAGCATGTCTATGAAAGAGGAAACAGCTATGTTGATTTTGCACCAGACCGTGTGGCTATGCAAGATGCAACAGCTCAAATGGCTTTGTTGCAATTCATGCAAGCTGGTCGCCCACAAGCGGCAGTTCCAAGTACTGTGCATTGCGATCACTTGATCAATGCGAAAGTTGGTGCTAGTAAAGATTTAGAATTTGCAAATACTGAAAGCAAAGAAGTTTTTGATTTCTTATCATCAGTAAGTAACAAATACGGTATCGGTTTTTGGAAGCCAGGTGCTGGTATCATTCACCAAGTGGTATTAGAAAATTATGCTTTCCCAGGCGGTATGATGATAGGAACCGATTCACACACAGTTAACGCTGGTGGATTGGGTATGGTTGCTATCGGTGTTGGTGGAGCAGATGCTTGTGATGTAATGGCAGGATTGCCTTGGGAACTTAAATTTCCAAAAATCATCGGTATCAAATTAACAGGAAAATTAAGCGGTTGGGCATCACCTAAAGATGTTATTTTAAAGGTTGCTGGTATCTTAACTGTAAAAGGTGGAACTGGAGCAATTGTAGAATATTTTGGTGAAGGTGCCAATGCAATGAGTTGCACAGGTAAAGGAACCATTTGTAACATGGGTGCTGAAATTGGAGCTACGACTTCGACATTTGGCTACGATGACAGCATGGAACGTTACTTAAGATCTACAGGTAGAGCTGATGTTGCTGATTTGGCAAACAGTGTTCGTGAACACTTAACTGCAGATGCTGAATGTTATGCAAACCCTGAAATGTATTTCGACCAAGTAATTGAAATCAATTTAACAGAATTAGAGCCATACATCAACGGACCATTTACCCCAGACTTAGCTACCCCAATTTCTAAAATGAAAGAAACTGCTGCAGCTCATGGATGGCCAATAAATATTGAAGTTGGTTTGATTGGAAGTTGCACAAACAGTAGTTACGAAGATATTTCACGTGCTGCAAGTTTGGCAAAGCAAGTTGCTGATAAGAATTTAAAGACCAAAGCAGAATTCACCATTACCCCAGGTAGTGAATTGGTAAGATATACCATCGAGCGCGATGGCTTTATTGATACCTTCAATAAAATTGGTGCTACAGTATTTGCGAATGCTTGTGGACCATGTATTGGTATGTGGACCAGAATGGGTGCAGAGAAAAAAGAGAAGAATTCAATTGTTCACTCTTTCAATAGAAACTTTGCAGCTAGACAAGACGGTAACCCTAATACACACGCATTTGTTGCAAGTCCTGAGATCACCACAGCATTAGCTATTGCAGGTCGTTTGGATTTCAACCCATTGACCGATACTTTGGTGAATGAGAATGGTGAAACAGTAAAATTAGATGAGCCTACAGGACTTGAATTGCCTTCAAAGGGATTTGCTGCAGAAGACGCAGGATATCAAGCTCCAGCTGAAGATGGTTCTAGCGTAATTGTTGCGGTATCGCCTACAAGCAGCCGTTTGCAATTATTAGCTCCTTTCGCAGCATGGGAAGGCAGCGACCTTAAAGGTTTGAAATTGTTAATCAAAGCAAAAGGTAAGTGTACAACTGACCATATTTCAATGGCTGGTCCATGGTTGAAGTTCAGAGGTCACTTAGACAATATTTCAAATAACATGTTGATTGGCGCAGTGAATATTTTCAATGAGAAAACCAATTCAGTTAAAAACCAATTGACCGGTTCATACGACGAAGTTCCTCATGTTCAAAGAGCATACAAAGCTGAAGGCATAGGAAGTATTGTAGTAGGTGACGAGAATTATGGTGAAGGATCAAGCAGAGAGCATGCGGCTATGGAACCAAGACACTTAGGTGTTCGTGTGGTTTTGACCAAATCGTTCGCTAGAATCCACGAAACCAACCTTAAAAAGCAAGGTATGTTGGCATTGACATTTGCAGACAAAGCTGATTATGATAAAATTCAAGAAGACGATTCAATTGATTTGAATGGATTAATGAGTTTTGCTCCAGGAAAAGCATTGGAATTAACTTTGAACCATAAAGATGGATCAGTTGACACAATTGTTTGCAACCATACTTACAACGAACAACAAATTGAGTGGTTTAAAGCAGGAGGTGCTTTGAACATCATTCGCAAGAATGTTGCTCAATAGTTGAGAGAATAAATCATTTAAAACCAGGTTTGAACATAGATTCAAGCCTGGTTTTTTAGTTAAATTGGGTTGGTTGGTGTGAATTGGAGCAAATACTTTGTTAATTTAAATATAATTTAAAGTGTTGATTATCTGACTTGTAAACCCAATTTATAAACAATTAGAGCCGATATTGGATTTATTAGACAGAAGAAAGAGAAAAAAGGTTTGTATTTTAAAGTTTTATAGCTATTTTTGCAATCCCAAAATTTATACTCACCATGGATTTAATCAAGTTTGTAGAAAAAGAATATTTAAAAGCTGAGCTTCCTTCATTTAAAGCAGGAGATAAAGTAACAGTTCATTACAAAATCAAAGAAGGAAACAAAGAGAGAATCCAGTTGTTTCAAGGTGATGTAATTCAACGCAGAAACGCAGGATTGAGCGCAACTTTCACAGTGCGTAAAATTTCTAACGGCGTAGGTGTTGAAAGAATTTTCCCTTTGCATTCACCAAACATCGACAAGATCGAAGTGAACAAAATTGGTAAAGTACGCAGATCAAGAATCTTCTATCTAAGAGGATTGAGTGGTAAAGCGGCAAGAATTGCAGAGAAGCGCTAATCTTTAAAGAGAGGTTAATAGTTTTCATAGGTTTAAGAAAGGTCGGTTTTTACCGGCCTTTTTTTATGGGCGATGAAATAAGCCCATGAAAAAATCTATAGTTTACCGGCCTTTTTTTATGGGCGATGAAATAAGCCCATGAAAAAATCTATAGTT
>JAOASJ010000073.1:0-5932 GCA_030158725.1 Bacteroidia bacterium | reverse complement strand
ATGAAAAAATCTATAGTTTACCGGCCTTTTTTTATTGCCATTAAAATGGCAATGAAAAAGTCTGCTTCGCAGCTTTAGTATGTCTATGAAATAGCCATGAAAAAGTCTACAACGCAGACTTCAGTATGTGGGATGAAATAAGCCCATTAAAAAATCTACAGGTCAGACTTTAGTATGGGTGATGAAATAAGCCCATGGGTTCTATAAAAGGATTGTAAGCCTTGTTCTTTAGTAAAAGCAATATCATTGCTAAATAGAATTTCTAAGCAAGCCTAAAGCGCCTTGAGAACTCTAGAACAAAAAAAAGACCGATCATATGACCGGTCTTAAGGATTTTTAAATTTTGTGCGATTAGTGTTTGCTTAAATAATCAGCTACTCCTTTAAAGGTAGCATTCATAGCATCATCACCTTTTTCCCAGTTAGCTGGACAAACTTCACCGTGGTTTTCTACGTGTTGTAAAGCGTCTACCATACGTAAGGTTTCGTCAACGCTACGGCCTAGTGGTAAGTGGTTAACTACTTGGTGCATTACTGTACCAGTTTTGTCAATTAAGAACAAGCCACGGAAAGCAATCATAGGGCCATTGGCAATTAGCTCACCTTGCTCGTTGTAGTCGTAGCTACCGAACAATACACCATAGTTGGTGGCAATTGATTTGGTGGTATCAGCAACAACAGTGTAAGTTACACCTTGGATACCGCCGTTGTCTTTAGGCATTTGAAGCCAGTTGTAGTGGCTTTCTTCTGTATCGGTGCTGCAAGCAACAACCTTAACACCTCTTTTTTCGAACTCTTCAAGTTTTTCTTGGAAAGCATGTAATTCAGTTGGGCAAACAAACGTAAAGTCTTTTGGATAAAAGAACAATACAACATGGTTTTTGCCAATGTATTGGTCTAAACTGAAATTTTCTACAATTTCTTCGCCGTTGATTACAGCTGGTGCACTAAAGTGCGGGGCTTTTTTTCCTACTAATACTGACATAATGGGTGCAAAATTGATACTTTATTTTTGATAAAAAAATAGAAACTTACAATTAGTCTATATATCTTGTCTATATGACTACAAAAAAATATAGGCAAACATTATTGCTTGCCTATATTTAGTATAGATGTATTTTTTGTTGATTCTTATTTTCTGCCCATTTCTCTTAAGTGAGCAACGTGAGATGCTACAGCTAAGCGAACTTTAGGGTATTCGATGTATTTGATGTTGTATTCTTTACAAACATCTTTAACGATTTCACTAATCGCTGGATAGTGAATGTGTGAAATGTGCGGGAACAAGTGGTGTTCAATTTGGAAGTTTAAGCCACCAGTGAACCAAGAAACAATTTTGCTTTTGGTTGCAAAGTTAGCTGTAGTTTTTAATTGGTGAACAGCCCATTCGTCTTCAACTTTACCAGTTTGTACATCTGGAACAGGGAAGTGTGTGTCTGAAACTGTGTGAGCCAATTGGAACACCAAACTAAGAACGATACCAGCAAATAAACCATAGGTTAAGAAACCGATAACCCAAGCTTGGAATCCAACTACGATGATTGGAACAACAACGAACAATACTAAGTGCAATGCTTTAAAGCCCCAGAAAGTAAAGTGCTCGCTTAAGCTCATTTTTTTGATTGGCATTTCACCTACACGTTTTGTGAAGTATTTTTTGTAATCGGTAAAGAAAATCCAGTAGATGTACAACAATGAATACGCCATTAAGAAGTAAATATGTTGGAAACGGTGGATTTTATATCTTTTTTGAGTTTCGCAAAGTCTTAAGAACGGTTTTGCGTTGATGTCATCGTCCATTCCTTCGATATTGGTGAAAGTGTGGTGAACCACATTGTGCTTGGTTTTCCACATGAAAACGTTTGCGCCCAATACATTTAGAGATAAACCAGCCAATTCGTTTAACCATTTCTTTTGGCTAAAGCTACCATGTGCACCATCGTGCATAATGTTAAAACCTATTGCAGAAGTTAAAGCGCCTAGCAACATGCATTCAACTAAACTGATTGCAAGAATTGGAGACGTGAAGAATATCAAGTGAACATACACGGCAATGAAACTTGTAACAAGGATAATTGCTTTGGTGTATAATTTTGCATTACCGGTTGGTTTTGCTTTGATCTCAACGAAATAATCGTTTATGCGTTTTCTAAGTTCAGCATGGAACGAGTTTGTTGGATTTAAAAATTTAGGTACAATCATGAATAATTTATTTTGATTATGAAGCCGCAAAGTTAAGGCAATAAAGTCAAAATACGGAGATGATAATGCTCATAAAATTGCAAGAAATTGGGATATGATTGATAAATAGGGGATTAAATGTACGGGAGCCACAAAGAAATAGATTAAGTTTTAAGTTGCTTAATTGCAATAAGGGTTGTATAAAGTATTATCTTTGCAAGTTCAATGCCTTTACGTAAAAATAACTCGGGAAAGTCTTCAGGGCCCTTTAAGAAATCAGATGGTAGAAAGCCTGCTGGTTCTTATAAAAAAACTGCCGGTCGCTCAGATTCGAATTCGAAATTTGGAGGAAGAGATTCTTCATTCAAAAAACCTAGAACCAATGATGATTCAAATGAATTAGCTCCACCTCGTTTCTTGCCACCTCGCGATGGCCAGAAATCTTATGGCCGCAAAGGTCCAGAAAGCCGTGGGGGCAAACCGTCAGGTAGACCTTATGGTGGAGACCGTGAAGACAGAGGATTTAAATCGGATACCCGCAAACCAAGTTACCCAAGATCAGAAGAAGGCGGAAGCAGACCTCCTTACAAAAAGAAAGAAGGTGGCTATGGAGATACTGGCTACAAAAAGCCAAGTTACCCAAGGTCAGAAGAGGGTGGAAGCAGACCTCCATATAAAAAACGCGAAGGCGGATATGGTGATTCTGATTTCAAGAAACCAAGTTACCCAAGGTCAGAAGAAGGTGGAAGCAGACCTCCATATAAAAAACGCGAAGGCGGATACGGAGATTCTGATTTCAAAAAACCAAGTTACCCAAGATCAGAAGAAGGTAACGGCAGAGCGCCATTTAAGAAAAGAGAAGACAGTGGCCGCGATGGCGGATATAAAAAACCTGGATTTAACAAAGGTTCTAATGATGCTGGTGGATATTCTCCATATAAAAAGCGCGAAGGTGCTTCAGAAGAAGGTGGTTACAAAAAGTCAGGTTATTCTAAATCAGGTGACCAAGGTGGCGGATATTCTCCATACAAAAAGAGAGAAGCCAGCGAAGGTGGATACAAGAAACCTGGTTTTGACCGCAAAGACGATGGCAAAGCGCCATACAAAAAACGCGAAGGTGACAGCAGAGATAGCAGAGACAATGGCTATGCAAGTAAATCAAATTACCGCAGAAATGCTGATGACCAAGGTCCTAAAAGACCATTTAAACCAGAAGGAGAGGCTGATAAACCATTCAGACCTAAATACGATCCTCAGGTTCAAATCAGAAAATCTTATTCAGATAGAAAAAAGGAATTAACTGGAAATACCGATAGCCCAGATGATATCCGCTTAAATAAATACATCGCCAATTCTGGTGTTTGTAGCAGAAGAGAAGCAGATGATGTAATCAAACAAGGTTTGGTTAATATCAATGGAACAGTAGTAACCGAAATGGGCTACCGTGTAAAGAAAGGCGATGTGGTTAAATTTGACGGAAGAAAAATATTACCTGAGCCTTTTGTTTACATTTTAATGAATAAGCCAAAAGACTTTATTACCACAACGGACGATGAAAAAGGCCGTAAAACGGTTGTCGATTTATTGGCTGATAAAATTCCACAAAGAGTATATCCAATTGGTCGCCTAGACAGAAATACAACTGGTGTTTTGTTGTTGACCAATGATGGAGATGTTGCACAAGCCTTAACCCATCCGTCTTTCCAAATTAAGAAAGTATACCACGCGGTATTGGATAAAAAAGTAAGTGGAACTGATTTGGATAAATTGGTTGAAGGTGTTGAATTGGAAGACGGTGTAGTGCATGCAGATGCAGTTGCTTTCGTTGACAATGAAGACAAGCGCCACGTGGGTGTTGAAATTCACAGTGGTAAAAACCGTGTTGTTAGAAGAATGTTCGAACACTTGGGTTACGATGTTGAGAAACTTGACCGCGTAAGCATGGGTATATTTACAAAGAAAGATTTGCCAAGAGGAAAATGGCGTTTTCTTAAAGAAAGCGAAATTGGTTTCTTGATGAAACTAAAGGCAAACATGCCTTAAAAGTCATTTTATTGTAAAAAAATAATTTTTTGCCTTCATAGTTTTTAGTAACTTTACTTAAACTATGAAGGCATTTTTATTGATCCACGATTTACTCGATTTATTTTACCCAAACATCTGTCCTGCCTGCGATAAGCCAATGCAGCACACAGAAAAGCACTTCTGTATATACTGTGAATTGCAGTTGCCCAAAACCAATTTTATTTCAGCTAAAGATAATTCCGTTTACAAGCTTTTCCTTGGTAGAGCAGATGTAGAACAAGCCGATGCTTGGTTGTATTTTGTCAAAAAGGGCATGGTTCAAAAACTGATGTATAGCTTGAAGTACAAAGGGAATCAGGCATTAGGAGAACGTTTGGGTTACTTGTATGGGCTCGATATAAAGACACAAAACACCATGAAAATACCTGACTGTTTGTGTGCTGTGCCTCTGCATCCAGACAAAATAAAAACAAGAGGATTCAATCAAGCCGCTGCTATTGCTAGGGGTATGAGTCAAGCCTTGGAAATTCCTTTCGTAGAGGATTTGATTCAAAGGCAGTCGAATTCAGGGTCGCAAACCCGTAAAAAACGTTTTGAACGCTGGGAATCGTCGGTTCAATCGTTTCAAATGAATGCCGATATCCATTGCGGATATAAGTCAGTTGGGATAGTCGATGATATAATAACAACTGGATCAACATTGGAAATTTGTGCCAATTTGTTAAAAGGGTTTGGTGTAGATAAAGTTCAGGTCTTTGCCTTGTGCCAAGCAATCAATTAATTTAGTATATTTGCAGAAAAAGCATCGTACTAATGAAAAAAAATATTGCTACTATTTTAATGATGAGCTGCTTCATGGCAGTAAGTTCATTTGCGCAAAAACCCGTAACTGGGCAGGTTCAAGGAGAAAAAGTTCCATTGTATTGTGGTTCTACTGGTTCTTCTTCTGCCGATTCTACAAGACTTCCGATTTTGTTTCAGGCTAAAATTAACGGATTGACTCCAGGTGCAAGGTATAAATACTTTGCTCGATTCATTTCGTTGAATGATACCTCTAGTTCTACCACTACAGGAGTAGGAACACCAATCATAATTAAGAAAAATGGTTCTTGGACCACCATTTCAAATCCTGATATTGCTACATCTGGTGGTCATGATACTTTATCATTGACTTTGGCTCAAAACGAATACACCGGATGGTTCGGTGCATTCTATAACAACGACAGCCGTTTTGCTGCAGGAAGTTTTGTTTACCCAATGATCGTATTTGAAGAAATTGGAACTGGCTCACCACAGACTTTAAAAGTGTATTTGACTGATTCAATAGAAGTACTTCAATTCTCTACTGCACAAACTGCTTCAAAAGGAACTGCGATTTATGGTTCTTCTTTTGTAAAAGCTAAAAGCATAGTTTTATTATATGACAACATTAACGGTACAACCAATAGACCAATAACTGTTTCTTACAGTGAAAATGACGGTATTTCTTATTCTAATATGCAGTCATGGTATAACAATAAAGTAAATACTGTTGCAGGTTCTTGGGGTAGTATTATTCCTAATAACTTATCATCAGGTATTACAAGAATTGAAAGCCGTGATGCTTTTTTCGATACCATTATCTATGCTAACACAGAGGCTGATGGAGCTTGGGGAACTGACTCAACCCATAACAGAAAAGGTGGCGCAGTAAAACCAGTAAGCATTAAAAGTGATTATGCACCTTT
>JAOASJ010000072.1 GCA_030158725.1 Bacteroidia bacterium | reverse complement strand
TGGACTTACGCAATAAAATTGCAGAAAACGGCTACCACTTGGCTTTGCAAAATTTCAGCAATCAAGCTGTATCAAAGCGTTGGGAAGAATTTTATCTGACCCTGACTAAAGAAAAAATCAATTAATTGGCCCCAGCCAAAATTCCATTTCTTTTAATAATTGGCTTTAGCTGCTCATAGGTAACCAATACCTCAACCGGGTTATCGAATTCATAATATTCATCATCATAGTCGCCACTTGGGTTGATGTAAAAAACAATTCCATCTTTCGTAATTGCAAATGTCTTGTCTAGATTCTCAAGTAATTTACCAGGATTTTTACAATCAATGTCTGCCCCATCCAATTCTTTAAGGGCTTTTAAAAATAAAGCATTCAAGGTGTTTTTATAGTTGGGCACAAACAGTTCTTTTAGGCCTATTTGCCTCAGTGTATCTGAATCAAAGGTGTAATTGAGCAACTGAAACTTACTCCTCGAATTGCCTTCGCTCCATGGAGAATTATAAGATATTGTAGTTGTAATTGAATACGAGATTGATTTTTTATTTACCGATAGTAAGTCAATTGCTTTGTTTGTTATACTTGACTCATTGCCCCAATACCTTTGGTCTGTATTCCTTGAGTATATTGATGAATAATGCAATTCGGGCAAATAGGAATAAGGCAAATAAGAGGAATTGCTATACAAGTAATTAGGTAATAAAACCAAGCCTATATGATTCATTACAAGAAGTAATTTATCAGACGATAGAATAGGATCATTTAAACTTAAAGAATCGAGAATTTCTTTTAAACTTTCATTTTCATAATAATTGAATTCCGAAAAATCATTCATATTGCTTAAATAAGTTTCTTTAAATTCAAGCAATGAATCCACCCTAATTTTGTGTTTTTCTAAATGGGATTCAAGATCAGGGATATATTGTCCAGAATGGCTTAGAATCCCTAAGATTCCATTTTTACTTACCAAGGTATAATCACCTAAAAAGCTACTGATATCATCAAATTGAGGTTCAGCTAAGACCACTCCATTCCAATCGGCTAGCCCATATTTCCCTTTGTTGTAGAGCAATACTCTATCAGTATCTCCATAAAACAATGAATCGTAGTTGAACGGAATAATGGTCTGTCCATAATGGTTAATCATTCCAAATTTTCCACCAATTGAAACAATTGCCCTGCCATTTAAAAACAAATTTGGGAAATCAATTGCAGTATCAAAAATCAATTCCCCTTTTAAGTTTTTTAATCCCCAATTGTCATACTCAAAAAAATCAAAACTAAAATCTTCTTCTTCAGACTCTTCAGGTAAAGTCATATATTTCTTCACCCAAAAAACTTCGTGTAAAGGATCCAAATCTGAAATGGCCGCATAACTTGAATCGCCGATAATTTTAAATTCATTGGTAATTAATGCAGCATTGCCATTTGATGTAATTGCATAAGTATAGCCGTATTTTAAGGTCCCGACCTCGAAAAAATCATTTAAGAATTCAATATGTGGAATGCTGTCAAAACTAACGCGACCCTTTACTTTTTCGTTGCTAAAAAACCAAGTACTGGCATTTAGATTTTTAATGACGTATTCAGGGTAAAGGACTATTTTAAAGTTCCTATCAATTAAGCCACATAAATCATATTCATAATTAGATTCCTTGCATATTAAACCTAAACCATTTTCAAAACGGATAGGATATTTTGGAACTGTTAAATTAGTTTTATTTAAAAAAGAGACATTGGAATCTTTCACTAAAACCAAAACTTCTTCATAAATAAAAATATCATCGTAAATGAAAGTATGAAGAACTTTGTTCATATCATCCACTATGCCAAATTTACCCTCTTTTTGAGCAATGAAACATTGCTTTTTCTTATCATCCTTATCAACTAAAAAAGGGATGATTTTTTTATACATTTCTTTGACAACTACTTTCCCACTCTCATTTTTCAAGCCATATAATTCCTTGTTTTTAAAAATAAATTTTGCCGAATTGGACAAATGTGGCAAAAGTTGAAATTCATTTTTATTTCCTTCGGCAATAATTCCCCCTCTTCCGTTCACAATCAAATCTTTAACTATACAACTAATAAGCGCTAATCTTTGATTGCCATTAATTCCTGTTTGAAAAGTAAAGTTTAACTCTGGATTTGGATCATTTCGACTTAATAAGACCTCTCCTTTTTGATTAATTAAATCCAATTGTGTGGTCTTAATTTTACTTAATCTTTTAATTGCCCAAAAAGATTCATCAGAAAAACTTGATTGTTCAAAATTTGCGTAATCTGGTTTCGAAATAATATCGCCATTAATATGAACGAGTCCAAAAACATTGGAATCTATGTCATTAAAAAATGCGCTGTTTTCAAAATATGAGTAAACAAATACAGGCTTAGATTTACTATTATTAAATTGGTATAAAATATTAAATTGAGGTTTTAAAATCACGCCACTCGAATCGGCTAGACCAAGTAAACCCAAAGAATCACTTACAATTAAGAAATGTTTATCAACGTCAAATTTCAAGCCACAAAGTGGAATGGTAAATGCCATTGTTTGTATACAATAAAGTCCTTGATAATTTTCTTTTCTTAAAATAAAGTAATCATTCTCAGCAAACATATTATTCGACTTATAATACGGTGAAAATCTTTGTACAGCTTTAATTTCATTGTAAATAGGTTGCACTAAGTAATTTCCATCTTTTCGAATAAGACCTAATTTAGATTGCTGAACCAATGTAAAATACCTTTGGTCATCATAATTCTCACCAATATAATCATACGATGGTTTGATGACCCATTCATTGTTCATGTTTTTAAGTCCATAAAGACAGTTGACATTGTCTTTCGCAATATGCAAGGTTGCAGAATCAAAATAATTTTCATTGGATTGACTCAGAATATTCTCTACATTTAGAAATAAAAAAAAAGCCAGCAATACTGCGAGCTTAAAATATTTTTTAAAATTCATTCTGAAATTCATGAGAAATTATAAATGAAGTTCCAAACCATCGTAGGCCAGGTGAAATCCATCAGGCAATTGTGAATCAACTTCATGGTGCAAGCCCAATTGATGGCTAATGTGGGTGAAGTACACTTCTGGTATTTTCAGCTCTCGTCCTAAAGCTATTGCCTCATCGAGGGTAAAATGGCTGATGTGCTTTTCTCTTCTTAGAGCATTGAGCACCAAAACTTTCGAACCCTTTATTTTTTCCTTTTCAGAATCAGAGATAAAATTAGCATCTGTGATGTAGGTAAAATCATTGATTCTAAAACCCAGCACAGGTAGCTTATAATGAATGACCTCTATAGGTTTAATGCAAACATCGCCAACATGAAAATCTGAATTATTTTCAATGGTATTTAAATTTATTTCGGGAATACCCGGGTATTTAAAATCCGAGAAAACGTATTGGTATTCACGTCTCAGAGCTGTTTGAACTTGCAGAGTTGCATAGACATCAATTGCTTTTCTATTGATGTAATTAAAAGCACGGATATCGTCCATACCAGCAATATGGTCTTTGTGTTCGTGCGTAAAAACTAGGGCGTCGAGCGACTTCGTTTCAGAACGCAACATTTGTTGGCGAAAATCGGGACCACTATCAATGACAATGGTTTTTCCTTCAGATTCAATTTTTATGCTGCTGCGAAGACGTTTATTGAGAGGGTCAGTACTTTGACAAATTTCACAAGGGCACGCAATTAAGGGTACACCTTGAGAAGTTCCTGTTCCTAGAAAGGTGACCTTGGTTTGCATTATAATTCTTCTTCGAAAGCACTGTCTAAAGAACCGTCAAATTCATCTGAATCTTCATCAGAGTCTTCACCTTCTTCACCAAAACCTTCTTCATCAAAATCTTCATCAATCATTGGCGCGTGTTTGCTTACCAATTTATTGGCAATTTCATCAAACTCATTTTCATCAACGGTTTTGAATCTTCCAATACCTTCATTTTGTTTAGGTGCTTTACCTACTGATTTGAATACAAATGGATATGAAATTCCGTTCACATCATTTTGTATGCTTTGCAATTCGATATTTAAAGTCCAATTTTCATTGAAATCTGTAATGAAAATGAATTTCTGGTGTGGGTCGTTGATATGGTCTTTTAACTTAGAAGTTTCCATTAACAATTTACTGGAATCTTTCAAGCTTATTTCCTTACCTTTTCTCCAATTGTCATCAGAACAATAGAAAGAGCTTGGTAAATCTTTTTTAAACCCTATAGAATCTAATACTACTTCATGCAAGCTTAAAAAAGTAGCAGATGGTGCTATGTCAACAACACGGAAAATGTCTTCTTCTTCTTCAAACCAAACTTTAAAACGGTAAATCATATACTGTGCAAATGTAATTATATTTTTATTTTTTCTTCAATGCCCATTTCATTGGCTTTTTTAATTAAAAAAAGCATTGCAGTTTCTTTATTATCTTCAACATGACCATCAAGAATTGCTTGTTTAACAATGGCTTTCAAATTACCAATATCTTCTTTTTTAACGATATTAAAAGTATTCATAATATCTAAGCCAGTTATTGGTGGTTGCCAATTCCTTAAATAATCGCGCTCAAGAACATCTTTAATTTTAATTTCGACTTGGGCAAAATTCTTTTTGATGCGCTCAACTTTCTTTTCATTTTTACTGGTAATATCACTCTTACACAGCAACATTAGAGAATCAATGTCTTCGCCTACCTCCATCATCAAACGTCTTACTGCACTGTCGGTAACAATTTCTTGAGATAGAACAATAGGTCTTAAATGCAACAAGACCATTTTCTCAACAAATTTCATTTTCTCGTTAAGCGGCAATTTTAACTTTGAAAAAATTGGCTTAACCATTCTACTTCCCTTGTCTTCATGCCCATGAAAAGTCCATCCAATGCCTGGTTCAAAGCGTTTGGTCGCTGGTTTAGCAATATCATGCAATATGGCGGCCCAGCGCAACCACAAGTCTTTGCTTAGCATAGCTAAGTTATCTAACACTTGTAAGGTGTGGTAAAAATTATCTTTATGGCTGAGGTTGTTTCTTGTTTCAACGCCATACAAATCGACCATTTCAGGAAAAATCAATTTTAGCAAACCGGTATCAAATAAATATTCAAAACCAATGGAAGGCATTGGCGATAGAATAATTTTATTAAGCTCATCGGTTATACGTTCTTGTGAGATAATTGAGATTCTTTCTTTGTTTCTCTCAATACCATCGAAAGTGTTTTCATCAATTCTAAAACCCAATTGCGAGGCAAAACGAATGGCACGAAGCATGCGCAAAGGATCATCGCTAAAGGTTGTATCAGGGTCTAATGGCGTTCGGATTATTTGTCTATCTAAATCATCTATTCCGCCAAAGGGATCCACCAATTTCCCAAAGTTCTTTTCGTTTAATGAAATCCCCATTGCATTAATGGTAAGGTCTCTCCTATCTTGATCGTCTTTTAAAGTACCCTCTTCAACCAATGGTTTGCGGCTATCTTTTCTGTAGCTTTCTTTTCGGGCTCCTACAAATTCAATGATTAAATCTTGATACAATATTTGGGCTGTTCCAAAATTCTCGAAATAACTAAGCTTAACTTTCTTCAAGTCTGAAGCCACCTTTTTTGCGAATTCTATACCCTTACCAACAACAACGATGTCAATGTCTTTACTTTCTCTTTGCAAATAGATGTCGCGAACAAAACCACCTATCAAATAAATTTCTAGACCATCCTTATCGGCAACACGACCTATTCGTCGAAACAATTCTTCATATTCTTCAAACAGGTTGGGGCTTGGAAAATTCATCGCGCAAAAATACAAAAATTTAAGCAATTGAAATGCTGAAAATACATGAAATTCAAATTGATTTAAGCCCCTGCAAATTGTCTTAAAACTTGAATAATGTTTTATATTTGAAGCCTTAAACACATGAGAGTATTTATTATCACATTATGCCTAATTTTCATTGGTACTGCTTGTCAAAACCAAAAGAAAACCATGGTTGACAGCATTGTTTTCAATGCCCATATTATAACCATGAACGACTCAGCAAATGAAGCCGAGGTGATGGTAATTAAAAATGGAAAAATCTTAGACATTGGAGACAAAACTTTATTGGATAAATATGAATGTCCAAAAGAAAGTATGCAAGATTTGAAAGGTCAATTTGTTTATCCAGGATTAATTGATGCCCATTGCCATTTTTATGGTTATGCAAAAACACTTTTAACCTGCAATTTGGTGGGCACAAAATCTTGGGAAGATGTATTAAATCGCCTAGATACATTTGTCAAAAACAATCCAGGTACATGGATACAAGGACGTGGATGGGACCAGAACGATTGGGACATTAAAGAATATCCTAACAATGACAGTTTGAATAAACGCTTTCCAAACACACCCGTTATTTTGAAAAGAATAGATGGTCATGCGGCTATATGCAACAATAAAGCTTTAGAAATAGCAGGGATTATACCTGAACAAAGCGCCTCAATAAAAATCTTATTACTTTCATCAATCAAACAAAGTGAAGGTGGCGAAATTGTTTTAAAAAATGGAATACCTACAGGTGTATTAATCGACCATGCGGTTGACTTGGTTCAAAAACATGTAACCGAGCCAAAAAAAGAAGAGATAATCAAAGTACTTCAGAAAGCAGAAAAAGAATGTTACGCCTATGGTTTGACAACTCTAGCAGATGCAGGACTTGATATCAGTGAATGTAAATTTTTAGATTCGATATCACAGAAAAAACTAATCTCAATATACTTATACCTCATGGTTAATCCCACAGAAGCGGGACTAAATTATGCAGAAAAAAATGGAATCATAGAGAACGACAACAGCTTTATAGGGAGTTTTAAATTATATGCAGATGGTTCATTAGGAAGCAGAGGAGCAAAAATGAAACGCGATTATTGCGACCAACACAAGCACACAGGAATGTTGATGAACAGTGCTCAATACTATGAAGATTTTTGCACTCGAGTATACAACAAAACAAAATACCAGGTAAACACACATTGCATTGGAGATTCCGCAAATAAATTAATTTTAGAATTGTATGGCAAACTAATGAAACCCAATGAAGATAGACGTTGGAGAATAGAGCATGCCCAAATAATAGACCCGAAAGATTTTCATTTATTCGGCAAATATAGCGTAATACCAAGCGTTCAACCTACCCATGCCAGCAGCGATGCACCTTGGGTAAAAGATAGAATTTGCGAAGACAGAATGCCGGGAGCTTATGCCTACAAAACCTTATTGAAACAGAATGGGTATTTGCCATTAGGAACAGATTTCCCTGTTGAATACATCAATCCATTTTTCACTTTTTACAGTGCTGTATTTAGGCAAAATGCAAACATTCCAAACCAAGAAGCCTTTCTTACGGATGAAAGTTTAACCCCATTAGAAGCTTTAAAGGGAATGACTATTTGGGCAGCTAAAGCCTGCAAATTAGAACACAGAAAAGGAAGTTTGGAGAAAGGAAAAGACGCAGACTACGTGGTAATGGATAAAAATTTATTGTCAATAAAAAAAGAAGAGGTATTAAAAACCAAAGTCATTTCAACCTATAGGACTGGCAAAAAGGTTTATTAATTGACGCAGATCAACATCACGAAAAGGACTATAAGCAGCACCGAAAGTGAAGTACTAGCAATGATTTGATTAATCCATTTCAAAGATCTGAATAGCGTATTCTTAAAAAGCAATTGTAGAAAAGATATTGCTGTAAAATAAACAAGGAATAAAATCCAATTTCCGAAGTCTTTCATCCACGAAAAATTAAAACTTGATTCATCAAGATAAAACAATATCAAGGTTGAGAATATTGAGAAGCAAATAAATACAATGCTTGTAATTTGTTCTTTTTTAGGAATTATTGATTGGATTAAAATTAGCGACATAAATTTAAAACCCAATAAACTTTAAAATCTTATTGAAGTTTGTTTTTATTGCGAAATTTTGACAAATCAATTTACACTAACAAAAAGAATTGTAGTATTCCTTCTTACTTAGTTTATACAAAATATCCAATCGGTTGAGTTCCGTATTATAGTATTCGCTGCAAAAATTCAATTGTTTTTCAATTATTTTCAAAGAAGCGATATTAAAAGAATCTGCTTCAGCAGATACAGATTCAGCATTCTCATTTTCAAAGGCATGTTTGACCAAACCTTTAAAAACTTCGCTACCCATTCCTAGGCGCCAAAACTTTTTATTTAGTCTATAGCCTAGTTCAATTTCATTTTCAGAATTGATAGACAAAACACAAATACCAATAAAATCTTGTGTTAACTTATTTTCAATGGCCCAAATCCAAAATTTATTATCGGGGGCATCGTATTGTTGAATTATACGGTTAAAATCTAATAAGCTTCTTTCTGCGTCAATTCCATTGGTTTCTGTAAAAAACATCACTTCATCATCTCCATGTAAATTAGAAAACTCTAGAAGGTCTGTTGCAGTTAATCGCCTAACAAGTAATCTATCGGTTTGAAATACTGGAAAAATTTGCAATTATATTAGAAATTATGAGACTTTAAATTAAAACTAATTTAACCACACTTGAAATTTAATAAAACAAAAAAGCAATGGTTACATTTCGAAGAAATATCCCCACAAATGTAGTGATAATTTAATGATAAATTTTTAATGTTTACTAAACCAATCCATGTATTTCAATCCTCTGTTGCAGTAGTTGGGGTCATAGGTTTTTGGGCTACCATTGCTAGGGAAAGGAGATCCTGTGTTGTGGATATGGAAAGCATCTTTAAATTTTTTCTCCTTCAGGGTTTCACCATAGGTTAAATCTATCCACTTTACGCCATAGAACACCGCATCATCACCTCGAATATCCCTTATTTTTATATCCAACAAAAGACATTTATATCCCATCAATTGAAAAGGTCCCCAACTGCTGGCTAAATTTTTAAGCGCCTCGTCGTTGGCGTCTTGCAACATTTCTGGGGTAACATGCTCATAATTGCTCAGCTCTTTAAACTTTACTTTTTTCAATTTTCTGTAAACATGTTCTTCAAAACGTTGCTGAAACTTTTTCTTACCACTGCATTCCAACAAACACAAAGCTTTTAAATAAGAAGAGGAAACACCAAAAACGTTGGCTGCACTATCAATTGCTGCACCATAATTTTTTAGAACCATATCTGGTCCACCTTTAGTATCCTCGGGACCGAAAGATTGTCCTGGTCTTAATACAGGTAATGCATACATAAGGAACACAACCAAAGACAATAAAATAATAAATAAAATAAATAAAGGTTTCAGTGATTTCATGGTTTGGATAGATCGATTGATTCGTCGCCCTTTTGGTAAGGCATATATGTGATAATAAATTGCAGCATTTCATCGGTAGTTCTCATACTTGCGCCACCATTATCAAGTCTTTCACTTATCTGTTTCGGTGGATTAAAGGGGTTATTAGGATTCTTTAAAGTATTGTCAAATATAGCTTCTAAGACAATGGTGCTGCCCTTCGGTACTTTTTGAGGGGTTTGGTAGGTATAAAAATATTGCCAACGAAATTGCCAATTCGGAATAGAAATTAATTTGAGCGTATCTCCATTAGGTTTAAGGGCATAGGCTTTGAATGATTTGCCAATTAAATGCATGTGGGGGTTAACTGTTAAAATTGATATATCGTTGTATATGGTCAATTTCGACACATGCTTGCTGATGGTATTCGGTTGAACAACAAGAGGCGGTATTATTTCTGAAACACCATTGGTGCCCATCATAATTTCATACGTTGGTCTTTGGGGTGCTTGGTCAGAAAAATAAACATAGATTTTAGAGCTATCTATTAAAGATTTACGCGAAGGACCAAAATGAAAATCATTGGCTACAAAGGCACCTTTTTTACCCATTACAAATCCGCCAATACCTTTAGGATACTGAATTCCGTAGGCTCCTGGTAAATAATTCACAGCAGAATGCACTCTGAAAGGTAAACTTCCATCTGAATTTAATAAGTTCATTTCCATAAACTCTTTGTTGTAATTAGGCGATTCTATATCGGTTTTCATTCGACCCAAGAAAGGGTTACTTTCGTCAGAAAACCTCAGATAGTGGCCATTGACATGGTGGGCATATTGGTATTGACCAGGAACAAATTCAAGTGCTCTTACATAGCGCTCTTGTTTCATCTCGTATGGCAATTTCACCACATAAAAACGGTCTTTATTGTCGTTTAAAATTTCAATATTTTGAAAACTTAAAACCAAATCTGGTTTACCAAGAGTTGAGGCATTCTGTTTAAAATCCGGATATTTTAAAACTGACAAATCGCCTTGAGGGCATTTGTTTTTAAACCAATTTTGAATTTGCTCAATTTCAAAATCAGACAATACCCTTTCATTTAAAAAATGGCTGTAATTTTGATCGGCAGGCCATGGTGGCATATAATGCTTGGCTGTAACAAAGGCTATCATTTTTGCCCTTTTAGAAACATCGTTATATGAAATTAATTCAAAAGGTGCTGTTCCATTTTTATGGTGGCAAGGAGAACATTTTGAATGGATGATAGGCGCAATATCTGCAGAAAAAGTTGGGATTGGTTTTCTATTGCAGGCAATCAGACTAATTAGGCTCAATAAAACAACCAACAGCTTTTGTATAGGGTATTTTAATGGCTTCATTTTTATGCAGCGAATTTAATGCATTCTCGATATAATTTATACTTGCAAATGGTTTTGAAGTTCCAATCGAAGTAAAGCGGTCATCTATCAATCCTTGATAAACAATATGGCTGTTGTGGCGGATGATTGCTTGAGGACTTACAGTCGCTTTTAAATATTTCGTTAGTTTGAAACTAGAATCGATAATTACAAAATCATAATTTATTGAATCATATAGACACATTTCTTTAATCATTTGTTTGTCTTGTTTTCCAGGAAACACATAGTAGACAGGAGAAGAATCAAAATTCATTGATTTAAAATCCCCTTGATATTTTTGACAAATTGGGCAATCAACGTTTATAAAAATCAAAACACAATTAGCAGGCAAAGCAATTTTTTCTTTACCTGAAAAGGTATTAAAAGAAAAATTAGAATCACAACTCAGGAGAAGCAAAGCTGAGATGATTACATAATTTATACTATTTCTAATTGCGTTCAATCAAACAAAATTAAGGTAAAAAAACTTCACAAACAGTTATTGAAGATCAAATTGTATGGTTCCAATAAAGTATCTTGGCAATCCTACTCGTATGCCTTGAGGTCTTCTAGAAACTATATATCTTTCATCAAAAACATTTTTAATTGCAAGACTGAAAGTTGTTTTGAGTTTGGTCGATTTATAATAAAGGTTGCAATCGTATACAGCGTAGCTTTTCAAGACACCTGTCCTTCCATCATTCGAAGGTGTTTGTGTATTGAGTAAGTCCGTGTATTGTTGACCAATGTAGTTGGCTGTTACTTGCAAACCAATATTTCTTGAGGTTTCATAATTTACAGTTAAATTATGACAATATTTAGGTGCATAAGGTGTATTATTTCCACTTATATTGGTGTTAACACTTCCCAATTTAGTGAATCTATCGCCCGAAAAATATGCTTGCACAAAAGTTAAATTATTGCTCAAAGTAAATTTTGATTTCATTTTAAACCATTCATGGAATTTAACATTATAAGAAAGCTCAATTCCTTGATGAACTGTTTCACCCCCGTTTACAAGACCAACTCCAGTTCCACCTGAAGATTCAGACACAGGAATAATTTGGTTGCTAAAATCCATATAAAATCCTGTTAGTTCGTAATTAATTACTTTTTTATACGCACCTCTAATACCAAGTTCATAATTCCAACTGCTTTCGGCATTTAACAGATACACTTGCCCCGATGCAGTAATAGCATCTTTAACTCTAGGAGGTGCATAACCTTTGTGAACACCAGTAAAAATGGTGGTGTTTTTAAAAATCAGATAGTTAAACCCAGCACCAGGAATTGCTGTTAAAATATTATTTTCGGCTACTATGTTAGTATCCGTAACTTTTGAAACTGAATTAATCACGAAAGTATTTCTAAAAATATTTCTTTGGTAGTTGTATGATTCAAGTCGCACACCAAAAGATACCAATAGCTTTTTAGAAAGATAAATTTTATTCTGAAGAAAAGAACTTAAAGCTCTACCGCCTCTGATTTCATCTTCAACCAAATCACCAGACTTTGCATCCGATTTCTTGCCATTTAGTCTTTGTTCGAAAGCTTTCTCGAATAAAAATCTAAATCCAAAATTCAACTCCGACTTTTTTTGACCTAACTTATAGTTCCATGCCAACTTAGACTCAGAGCCTAAAACTTCAAATTGTCTATCTCGGTGAGAATTCAAATTTCGCATAAAAATACCACCATTTAAAACACTTGTATCTCCCCATATAACGCCAGTTAAATTTGTTGCATTCTTGCTAGAAGAAAACTCTTGTCTTTGCCAATTTCGCGTTGTGGTATATGCAAATATGTTTGTATTGAATTTCAAGTTCTTGTTAATGTTTAATTGGTATAGCGCACTTAAAGAATACCTCTTAATTTCTAGATGGTCATCAGGTGCCATTAGGGTAAAGTCTTGACCACCGATATCATACATTGTTTGGGTCAATCCCAAATAAGTTGAATTTGAATTTTCATTGTATAGCCCGATTTTTACCATAAGTTTGGCTTTCTTGCTGAAACTATAAACCATTTTGGTCGTAAAATCAGTAATTCCAAACTTAGCATATCCCAATTTATCGGCTTGTTTGTGAAGCACTGTGGCAACTATACCAAAGTTACCAAATGTATTGCTATAGTTTATCAAATTAGAATTAAAACCGCCATAACCAACACTTGATTTAAATTTGAAAGTAGCTGTTGGACTTGGATTCATAGTGATATAGTTAACAACACCGCCAATTGTTTGTGGACCAAACATAATTTGTCCGCTTCCTTTTAGAACTTCTAATCCAGAAATTCGATCTATAACAGGACTGTAATACATCTCAGGTTCGCCATATGGATTTAGAGAAACTGGTATGCCATCTTCAAGTACCAATACACCTCGGCTTCTGTCTGGATCAAGGCCTCTAATTCCTATATTTAACCTCATTCCAGCACCCTCTTCATCGACAACATGAACGCCTGCAACTTTCCTAAACATTTCGTTTGCAGTCAAGGGATTTGCCGTTTTTAGATCGAGAGAAGATACAGTAGCTATTGAGCCAGGAATTCCTTTTAATATTCCATCACCTTTTGCACGAACTATAACAGAGTTGATTGAATTAATATTTGAATCTTCTTCGTTTTTGGGAGAGGCATCAATTTGGGCATATGATTGTTGAACAAGCATGAAAAGAAAAATGCAAACAAGGGATTTTTTCATTTTATTTAGAATCGTTTTAAATAAGGCTGCAATGTTAGCACCAAAAAATCGAAATAAAAAACTTATTTAGAATAATTCTAAACAAATATGATATACATCATAAGAAGGTAAAAAAAGGATTAAGGCTTTATGTTTTTCTTTAAGGAATCGGCAACATTCCTAGCTACAATAAGACGTCCAAACTCATTGTAATGTTCAGTGGTCCAATTTTTTTCACCAAAATACTTTCCTGGAACGGCCTCTAAATTATCAACCATAACAACACCCATTTTACTGTAACGAGCAACCAATAAATCGCGGTTAGCTTTCATGAAGTAAACCAATTCTTTGCCTACCAAACTATCTGCCCATTCCACATTTTCAGCAAGAATATTAAAATACAACTTAATGTGTTTTTGTTTGCACACCTTTACGATGGCATCAAAATCCTTAATACGAGGATTGGTATTGGTGTCTATTTGAAATGCATAGGCTTTGATATAATGGTCGGCCAACTCCCTTTTAGGAAAGTCTTCGCCACCTTGAGGAAGCGGAAATTTTTCTTGTTCACACCAGCGTTTGATTGTGTTAAATTGTAAAGGGAAATTCACTTTTAAAGTATCAAATTCAAACGCTTCTAGCATCTTTTTGTCTTGCGACTCAGCACTAGGATTCTGATAATAACCTAAAGCAGCACACATTCTATTGTAGACAGGATTGCTGTTGTAATAGAAACATTTTGCGCGCATTAAAGCACCCTCTTGGGTAGACAGTATCCATGGCTTATCGAAAGACCTTAAATTCATTGTTACCACCAAATGTTTGACTCTGCTTGAAGGATCTATCATGTCGACGATAGGTAGGAACATTCCAGCATGGTAAGCAGGAACTTGCATACCGCTTAATCTAAATCCTGGTAAACTATCATTGATCATGTCACTGATGGTTCTCTTGTCTTGGTCTTCAGGTGCAATCCAATAATTGGATGACTCCCCAATATACAAAGCATCGTTATGCCATTCAAATTCTAATAGATTGAACAACATAGGACCTTGGTCTTTTAATTCAGGAACCCAATAAATCTTTTTGTAAACAAACGCACTTATGTAGACAGTGAAGACTACTGCTAAAAATTTATATGCAATATGCTTAATGTTTACTTTCATTAGAATTTAAAATAAATAAAAGCACTGTATTCAGAGCCGCAAACTGTCAAGATACAAAAAATCAAAAAGCAGTAAAGTGTCCATCTTTGAATTCCAGAATAGGAAGCACAAAACTGATCGAAACGTTTGTTTCCCCTTGCGAGTTCTAGTATTCCGAAGATTAACAACAACAAGAAAATATATGGCTGGGTATCTAGCTGCCTTTGCCCATCGAGCAGACCGGTCAAACCTTTTATAACTTGCATTGCTTGCTCTAGGTTTTCTGCCCTAAAGAAAATCCATGCAAAAGAAACAGCTAAAAAAGTGATTAATATATTTAGCCATTTGAATTTAATAGAAATTGGAGAGAAACGTTCTACCAAATAAAACAGTCCATGTAAAGCACCCCAAATTAAGAAGGTATAATTGGCACCATGCCAAAGCCCACTTAAAACGAAGACCAACATAATGTTCATTATCCATTTTGAATGAGAGACCCTATTGCCACCTAGTGGAATATAGACGTAATCGCGGAACCAAGTACTCAATGAAATGTGCCAACGTTTCCAGAATTCACTAATATTAAGTGATAAATAAGGTCGGTTAAAATTATCCATTAATTCAATTCCAAACAGTTTGGCGACCCCTTGAGCGATTAAAGAATATCCAAAGAAGTCGGCATAAATTTGAAATCCAAAGCTCAACACACCAATAATATTCCAGTAAAACTTCCATTTTCCGGGATCATTAAAAATAGAACTAACGGTATAAGAAAGATTATCGGCTATGACCATTTTTACAAAAAAGCCATAAAGCATTAAGCGCAGACCTAATTGTATATTTTCATAGGCCAATTTATGTTCAACTTTTAATTGCTCATTTAAATGAGAGAAACGTTCGATTGGACCTGCAACCAATTGCGGAAAATAAGAGACAAACAAAGCAAATTGTCCAAGATGGCGTTCTGGTTTCGCCCTTCTATAATACACATCCAAAGTATAACTCATGGTTTGAAAGGTGTAAAAAGAAATTCCAACAGGTAATGATTTACCAAAGAACTCAACCAAATCTTTTAATTTTTGATGTGGACTAACAAAGTCTTGCATCCAAGCCGTGCTGCCAATAAAGAAGTAGAAGTATTTAAATAAAAATAGAATTCCTAAGTTTATTCCCAAACTTAATGCAGCCCATCGCTTTCTTATATATTGATTTTCTGAATCTTCAATTTTGAGTGCACAGAAATAATCTAGTACTGTAGAAAAGGCTATTATAATTAGGAAGTCAGCTTTCCACCATCCGTAGAAAACATAAGATGCAATTAACAGAACTATCCATCTATACTTTTGGGGTATTGCGTATACTGCAGCAAAAACCAGCGGCAGGAATAGAAAGAATATCCAAGAATTAAACAGCACGATTAAAATGCAAATCTAATCGACGCGGGTATAAAAATATAATTTCTCTTCAGAAATATTTGGATTTTTAAATATTGAAATCAAATCTTTTAAAACAAGATCCGGTCTTACCACACCAATTTCCCAGAAATCATTGCCTCCGAATTTATTTTCTCTCTTGTTGTTGTTATATATTTTGGATTGTTTGAATACATTCAACAATGCGTATCTATTGTTGGCTTGGTATAATTCATCCTTGGTTTTATATTGATTCACATGTATCCAAACATCACAATTCTGAGCTCTTTTAAGGACCAATTCAAGACTTAGAGGATAAGAGAACAAATCTTTTTTATCGGCAAATACATATAGACCATTTGCATCATCAATTAGTTTGGCGGTATAAGAATTACCACCTGGCACATTCCAAACATCTGAATACAAAGCATCCGTTAAGACCATTGGTCTTTTAGAATTTGTGTCAATATTTATTCGTTGTTTTTGGTAACTATCAACAATATTGTTAAACAGAGAATCCGCTTTGCTTTGGCAATTAAATAAAAAGCCAAAGAGTTTAATCCATTCGGCCCTAGCTAAGGGATTTTGTTCTTTAAAATTATCACAAAAAACCACTTGAATACCTGAAGTTTTCAAACGTTTAATTAAGGATTTGTCTTGACCCAAAAACGAACTACTAATTAGCACATTGGGTTTAGAAAGCAACAGTTTATTTAGATTTATTTGTCCCTCCTCACCTATTTCTATTGCTTTTTGTTGAGCAAATTGATTACACAAAAAAGAATCACAATAATATTTGAAATTATCTACCGCAATTATTTGCTCTTGCTTATTCAAACATTCAATATAACCTGCAAAAACGGACGAAAGCACAGCCACTTTTAAATCTTGAGAAACTTCGTCATTTCTCAAACTCCAAGTGGTATCAGAATTGTTAAGAAAAAACAGTTGAGAATATTCTTTGAATTTGGCAATGCCAAACATTTTAGAATATTCAACTTTAACATAAGCAATAGGATGCTCCGTTTTTATCTGCTCCTGTTTTTGAACACAAGCAGATAAAAGAATGAAGCAAACTATTGACGTATATAATTTCAATTACTCGTTTATTAAAACAGCATTTGGCGCAATACCACCATCAAATTCTAAAGTTTTATTTCCTGATAGGTCATAAACAATTACTTTTCCAGCCGAGTTAAAATCGCCAGCATCGGTTACATACAAACTAGAATTCGCAGCATTATATGTTAATCCATAAACGTTACGTCCTGCGTCTAAGGTTTTAAATTCGGAAACAACTCCAGATAAACTCATTTTGTATATCATATTATTTCCAAGAGAAAAGTATATGTATCCAGTACTGCTGCTGTAGACCATTGATCCACCATAGCTACCAGAACTTAAAGCAAAAGAATTCTCAACTTTATTTGAATCATTTATAATTTGAATTTTACCATTTTCAATAACACTTCCATTGTTCCAATCGACAACACCGGCGCACAAAACAGCCAATTTAGAAGTTCCTACATTGACAATTTTACTTAGACCACTTGCAGTGGAGATTGAATCCACTAGTGAATCGTTGGCAGAATTAAGAACCATTAATTTATTATCAAAAGTGGTGATAAAAACCTTTTTGTTCATTAAAGCCATTTGGTCGCTGTTGTGGTAAATTTCAATTGATTTAGTAATACTTTTTGTTGTAAGATTTAAAACCTTGATTGAATTGTTATAAAAATTACTAATGTATGCTTTACTGCTAGAAACAGATAACACATATCTTGGAGATGGAGTTAAAATAGTAGCAACAGATTTGAATTCAGATTGCGAAACCACTTCAATTTTATTAGAGTTATTGACAACGATGTAGTAATTGCTTCCAATCAAAGACATAGATTGCACAATATCACCAAGAGGCAAACCATTGGCTTTTTTAAAGGCATCAAAATATGTTTTTGTTCCAGGCTTATACAAACCTATGCTTCCATTAGATTTTGCAAATCCACCTTCGTTAACGACAAAAATGCCTTTATAATTTTCGGTTTCTACAGTTAAGTTTTCATCTTTCTTACAAGAAGAAAAAGCAATTAAGGTAGCCGCGACGATGCAGCCAAATTTATTTATGTTCATAATTAATGTTAAATTTATAGGTCAATTGATAATTTCTTAGAGGCATAGGTCTATTTTCAAACACATAATAATTGGTGTTTAAAAGATTAGAAATTGTAAATTCAATTGAACTTTTGAATGTCTTATAGTAGATGTCTCTTGCTAATGAAAAATTAAACAAGGAATAAGCAGGCAACAAACCATCGGCATGGTTGTCTGCTGTAGAATATCTGCTACCGGTTAAGGTCGTGCTAAGTGAAACTCTATTTTTACCAAACAAATATTGAATATTCGCTATACCAGTTTGCTTAGGTGTATAAAACAATTGCTTTCCTACGAGCGATTTATCTGCACCATATACATCAGTATTAACACTAAGTACAAATTGGTATCGTCCATAAAATTTCAGAAAAGAATTAGGGCTAATTAAATATTTATATTCGGTAGCAAATTCGAAACCCTTGCTTTCTATTTCTTTGGCATTGGTGGCTTTCCATGAGGATGCTCCGCCGCTAGGAACCCATAAAATCCAATTGTCTACATGGTGAAAGAAACCAGTTAAACCACCTTTAAAATTCTTTAGTTTATACTCCAAACTCACTTCAAGTTTTTTACCTTTTTCTGGCAACAAATTAAGATTTCCTCCCCCTTGCCAATAAAGATCATTGAATGAAGGCAATCTGAAACTGTATGCAGCATTGCTTTTTATTTTAAGTGATTTACTGGCTTGAAATTCTATACCTAGATCGGGTGTTACTGGAGCAAGTTTAGATTCATAAACCAATTGTCTGTCAGCAAAACTAATTTTTAGTTTAGGAGACTTAACAAACCAAGTGATTTTCGCAAAAACAGAACTTAGATTTCTATCTATTCCTGGTCTGTAGCCATCGGTCCATGCTTTTTGATAGGTGTTGTTAATAGAAGTACTAAATTCAAACGAACGGTTTAATTGAGTTTTGAATTCAGATTCTACAATGACAGATTTAGCTGCATTATAAGCATCCGGATAATACAAATTGAAGTAATTAATATTTTCAGAAGTATAAGCTAGTTTGTTAATTAAACTAGATTTTGAATTTATTTTATAATCATGCTTTAGAAGCATTAAAGTATTGTAATCATCTTGATGTTCTTTGGCCAATAGTGACACACCCAAAGCAGATGGCAATTGTCTTTTAGTTTCCAAATACCAATAATTAAAATAAAAGAAATGTTTGCTTTTCAGCGAAATAGAAGCTTCCTGCATAAAACCATTTTGAGAGAATTGGTTGTTTTGCATTCTTTCAATAGGCTTATCCGCTTTAAAGATATTGTAGTACTCAAAATCATTTTGGGCTTGTCTGTTTAAAATACGCGTATTCAAAAACAGTTTATTTAATTTTACGCTAAGACCTAAACCGAAATTAAATTGGCCAAAACTACCAGTTCCAATTTCACCATATACTTTAGAGTTTTCTTTAGATTCGTTGTTAAGAATAATTGCTCCAGCAATGGCACCATTTCCGCAGGCCGCCGCATTTGCACCAGTTTCAATAGAAGCTTTATCGAGAAAGAACATTGGCAATAGATTCAAATCTAGTATGCTGTTCATACAACTTTGAAGATTGATACCATTCCATAAAATTGCAGTGTGTTGCGCGCCCATTCCACGCATTGAAGTGCTGGCTAAACTGCCGGGACTATAATATTTAATAAACAAAGCACTGTTCTTGTTCAGGACGTCGGCTAAACTGCCGTCTTGACTGCTAGGTAGATTGATTTTTACAGAACCCGAATTAACATTTCCTTTTGTTGCTATTAACTCAAAACTTCTCCAAATGGAAGTGTCTCCCTCTTTTGCAGCGTGCAAAAAAGGAAAAAACAAACTGGTCAATATGAGCAATAATGCCTTCATTGGTCAAAATGCGCATAGCAACGGAAAAACAGAAATGCTCAATGGCTTAATATTGATACACTCCAGGCCTTTTCTCCGAAAGCCATGAAACATGATTGGTAAGGCAGGTCTTCTGACTCGTTTCATGATTTTCGAACCTTCCCATCAATAAAGACAGTGGTATAAATCGAAAATTGTATCTAAAGATACAGAAACTTACAGCATCGGGAAATGTCAGGGATTTTCACCCTTGTTCCCTTTTAATCCAATTTTAATTACTTAAAATTTGGAACCGTTACCGGGTGCAAATATAGATTAAAAATTAAACAAAGAAACTTTTTGTTCATTTTTCTTTAAACAATTTATAAAGGAAATTGGAATAGGTATTAATTTATATTTAAAAGAATAAATCATACACCCAATTGCTATTATTAACAATTTGGGGAAGTTTTTCATCAAAGGCCTTTAAGAAAAATCTTGCGAGATAGTCTACATTTGCATAAAATGCGTATTTCGTTTATTTGTCTACTATTAATTTTGACACCCAAGATATGGGCACAAGACCAAACGGTTGTAAAAGGGAAAATAATAGATGTAAAAACCAATGAAGTTATCACTGGAGCAATGTTGGTTTTTGCTGGCACAGAAGACCGCTGTGTGAGCAGTTTTGAGGGTACCTTTACAGCCAAAACACGCAGCAACTCTGACACCTTAATAGTTTCATATGTTGGATATGAAACGCAAAGAATAAAAATCGTTAACGGAATTACTCAGGTTATTCAAATTAAGTTAAATGTAAAAGAAACCAATTTAATTGGTGTAAAGACGGTAAACAAAGTTAACCGAGCCTTGAAGATCATAGAAAAAGCTCAAGACAATAAATATTTGTACAATATTGAAAAACTGAATTCATTTGAATGTGAAAGTTTTACCAAAATACAAATTGCGGTTAACAATGTTTCAGAGGAGCTTAAAAACAAAAAACTTTTAAAAAGTGTTGAAGGAATTTTTGATACCTTATCTTATTTAAGTGAAGATAAAAACAAATTGGTATTGCCCATTTTTCTTTCTGAAAACTTGAGCAACTTTTACTTTAATAAAAATCCAAAACAGAACAAAGAAGTTATTATAGCTTCAAGGGTTAAGGGTGTAGGCGTTGAGGATGGCACATTCTTGTCTCAGTTATTGGGTTCAACCTTTCAACAGTATAATTTCAACGACAACATTTTACCAATTTTAGAAAAGAACTTTATTTCACCGATTAGTAAATCATCTTTTACCTATTACAATTACAAACTAGTAGGATCTAATTATCCAGAGGGTAGTAATAAAAAAATCTATCAAATTGAAGTTACGCCAAAGAATCCGTTGGATTTGGTATTTACGGGTTATATATGGATAGAAGATTCAACATTTGCTTTAAGGTCGTTAACTTTAAGTATTACCAATAAAGCAAATTTAAACTTTGTAGAAAAATTGAAAATCACCCAAGTCCTTGAACCTACAAGCAGTGGTGCATATATGCCTGTTAAGACGAGGATATTAATTGACATTGCAGAAATTTCTAAAAAGTCTGCGGGTATGATTGCGATGTTTAGCAATTCGTACGAGAAAATCTTGGTGAATTCTGAACGTACTAGGAAGTTTTTCGATTATCCAATTACTTTAAGTGAAGATGCCACACAGAAATCTGATGCATTTTGGGACAGTGCCAGACATGAAGAATTATCTGAAGACGAAAAAAGAGTTATTGCAAAAATTGACACCTTAACAAACATCAAAGTCATAAAGAACTATGTTGAGTTTATCAATATCATTTTCAATGGATACAAGACCATTGGGAAAATTGATTGGGGACCTTATGCATTGGTGTATGGCTACAATGTGCTTGAGGGGCATCGTGTTAGAATTGGGGCAAAAACCAATTTTAGTTTTAGTAAGCGTTATATTTTAAGTGGATATGGTGCCTATGGATTTAGTGACAGACAATTCAAATACAAGGCTCAGGCTGAACAGGTATTGAGCCGCAAGCACTGGACCATGATGGGGGTTTCATACAAGAAAGATGTTGAACAAATTGGGGTAACAGACGACTATTATGGATCAAGTAATTTGTTCACCGCAGTTTCTGTATTTGCTGCCAGTCAATTGAACAGAACCCAAGAATCAAAGTTTTGGTTCAACAGTGAATTTATAAAAGGATGGAATGCTAAGGTTGTATTAATGCACAAGGAATACCAATTTGAACCAGTAAACAACAAATTTAATTTTGCTTACTTTGATTTTCCACCAGATACCACTTACAAATCGAGTGATTTCACCAATGCAACTGCAACAGTAAGTTTGCGCTGGGCACCTAAAGAATATTATTTACAAAATGACAATGAAAGAGTTCGTCAATCAAAACCAGGAGGATTGGCATTGTCAATTAATTACACACGTGGTTTTAAAGGCGTATTGGGAAGTCGTTTTGATTACAATAGAGTAACAGCTACAATAGAAAAAGGATTAAGTTTTGGGTATTGGGGAAGAACAGATTTCACCTTATCTGGCACTAAAATTTTCGAAGCACTTCCCTATCCGTTATTGGAAGTTCACAGAGGAAATCAATCGTTTGTATACAGCTCATCTTCTTACAACCTGATGAACTTTTTCGAATTCATTACCGACAAAAGTGTGTTTTTCAAAATGGAACATCATTTTAATGGAGCTATATTCAATAGAATTCCATTAATGAAGAAATTAAAGTGGAGAGAGTTTTGCGAAGGCAGAGCGGTATTGGGAGGCATAAGCCAAAAGAACATCGATTTAATTCCACAGCAAGATAGCAAAGGAATATTTGTGACACCTATAGACAATAAAATTAACCGCGATCCATATGTTGAAGTAGCTTATGGAATTGAAAATATTTTCAAAGTTTTACAAGTTGTGGCAGTGCATCGTATTACACAATTAAACACGCCAGGTGTTAGACGTTTTGGAATAAAAATCGGAATGAGTGTTTCATTTTAAACATTATAAATAAGTATGAATATTTTAATTGTTATTCCATCGCGTTACGGTTCCACCCGATTTGAAGGCAAGCCACTAATAGATATTCATGGAAAATCTTTGGTTAGGCGTACCTACGAACAAGCCTTAAAAACGCAATTGAATGCCAAAGTTATGGTTGCTACGGATGACGAGAGAATACATCAACATGTTTTAGAATTTGGCGAGAGTATAATGACCTCAAGTGAACATGTAAGTGGAACTGATCGTTGTTTTGAAGTATACCATAAACAGACAGGACCAGTGGACATTGTAGTCAATTTGCAGGGCGATGAACCATTTATTTTGCCAAGTCAGATTGAGGCATTGGTAAAAGCATTTGAAAATCCTGAAGTTGAAATTGCCACATTAAAAAAGCCAATTTTAAATTCGGAAGATTTGTTTAATCCGAATATTGTTAAGGTTGCCAGTCAATCGAATGGATTGGCTTTGTACTTTTCAAGACATACCCTACCTTATATTAGAAATCAAAAAGAAAATGAATGGATTAATTCATTTAAGTTTTTTAGACATATTGGTATTTATGCATTTAGAGCCAATGTGATTGGCGGACTGAGTGAATTGAAGCCATCGAGCTTGGAAATTGCAGAAAGTTTAGAACAACTGAGATGGTTAGAAAATGGATATAAAATCCATGTTACGGAAACTGATTTTGTCAGCCCCGCAATAGACACACCTGAGGATTTGTTGACTGTTGACAATTTCTTGAAAATGAATCCTGAGATGATTTAATAAAAAGGCCTACCTTTGTCATCCGGTTATCTGCTCCATCTATAATCAAAAAAGGCTTCAAATTTTCATTGAATTCTAGTCGATTATAGGACTTCATTTAACCACACTTATTATATGGAACAGAAATGTAAATACGTTTTCGTAACCGGCGGCGTTACATCCTCATTGGGAAAAGGCATTATTGCAGCCTCATTAGCAAAATTACTACAAGCAAGGGGTTACAGAGTAACCATTCAAAAATTCGACCCTTATATTAACGTCGATCCAGGAACATTAAATCCTTACGAGCATGGTGAATGTTATGTAACGGAAGATGGTGCTGAAACAGACTTAGATCTTGGTCACTACGAACGTTTTTTAAATGTTCCAACTTCTCAAGCAAACAACGTTACAACTGGTAAAATTTACCAAACTGTAATTGAGAATGAAAGAAGAGGCGATTATTTAGGTAAGACTGTTCAAGTAGTTCCTCATATCACTGATGAGATTAAAAGAAGAATGAAATTACTTGGTGAATCAGGTAATTTTGATATCGTAATCACAGAAATTGGTGGTACTGTAGGTGATATTGAATCATTGCCATTTGTTGAAGCGGTTAGACAATTAAATTGGGAATTGGGTGATGACAATACAATTGTAATTCACTTAACTTTAATTCCATATTTATCTGCAGCTGGTGAGTTAAAAACAAAACCAACACAACACTCAGTTAGATTCTTGCTTGAAAGTGGTGTTCAACCAGATATTTTGGTGTGTCGTACAGAACACCCTTTGAATGCTGACATTAGAAGAAAAGTTGCATTGTTTTGCAATGTAAATGTGAATGCAGTAATCGAAAGCATAGATTTAGAAACAATTTACGATGTTCCTTTAGTTATGCTAAAAGAAAAATTGGACAAAGTTGTTTTAGCAAAATTAAAATTACCTGCCAAACAAGAACCTTTGCTGGAGCAATGGAAAGAATTTTTATCGCATGTTAAACATCCTAAAAATGAAGTTCAAATTGCTTTGGTTGGAAAATATGTTGAATTACCTGATGCATACAAATCAATTAATGAAGCATTTATTCATGCTGGTGCAGCAAATGAGTGCTCTGTTAAAGTTAAATATGTACACAGTGAACTATTGACCGATGAAAATGTAGCTGAGAAACTAAAAAACTATCAAGGTATTTTGGTTGCTCCAGGATTCGGTGGTAGAGGAATAGATGGCAAATTGGTTGCAATTAAATATGCAAGAGAAAACAATGTTCCATTCTTTGGAATTTGTTTAGGAATGCAATGCAGTGTGATTGAATTTGCTCGCAACGTCATGGGGCATACAGATGCTCATAGTGTTGAGATGAAAGAAGACACCAATTACCCAGTAATTGATATGATGGTTGAGCAAAAAGCTGTAACTCAAAAAGGCGGAACTATGCGTTTGGGTGCTTACGATTGCAATTTAACAAAAGGATCATTGGCATCTAAAATTTATGGCAAAAGCAAAATTAGCGAGCGTCATAGACACCGTTATGAGTTTAACAGTAAATACTTAGCTGCATTTGAAAAAAATGGCATGATGATAACTGGAACAAATCCGGAAACAGGATTGGCTGAAATTGTGGAAATTCCAAAACATCCATTTTTCATAGGCGTACAATTCCATCCAGAATTGAAGAGTACTGTTGAAAATCCGCATCCAATTTTTGTTAAGTTTATCAAAAAAGCAATAGAGACTAAAAGTCTTTAAGACAAAAAACAATATATTTGAAAACATGGTTTAATTAAACCATGTTTTTTTTATGCAAAAACTGAAAACAACAAGACTTTGTGTTAATGGCCATGAGTTCATTAAAAGCAGTAATTGCCTAGTTTGTCCAATATGCGAAAAGAGTAAACCAATCAACAATTTATTTTTAAAACAATTTTCAGCACCAGCCCGTCGTGCGTTAGAAAAACTTGAGATTGGTCGAGTTCAAGACATTTGTAATTATACAGAAAACGAAATCACCCATTTACATGGTATGGGACCAAAAGCTTTAGAAATAATGAATACTTTAATGAAAGAACATAATATAAATTTTAAATCGAATGGGTAAATCATCTACAAATCAAAAAGAAATGGTGGATCTTTTAATCGCTGATAAACCAGATGAATTAAAAAAGGTAATTAATGAAATAAGGCAAATTGTTTTAGAAATAGATCCTTTAATTTCAGAACAAGTAAAATGGAATAGCCCAAGTTTTTATTATACTGGAGAAATCGTTTCAAGCAATGCAAAGGAATATCCAAGAGACATATTGGTTTTAAATTTAATCCGAGGATATGCCTTACTAATTTTTCCGAGCGGAGCAAAAATTAAAAATCACGATGACTTTTTAGAAGGTGATTACAAAGATGGCCGTAGAATGCTCACCATAAAGGATTACAAGACATTAATTGAAAAGAAACCCAAATTAATCACTGCTATAAAAGAGTGGATTGCACAAATTGACAAATAAAAATTGAGTATTAAAAACTTTTTTTAAATATAATTGTTTTTAGAGGCATGCCCAAAGAGCCTCATAAGAAAAAGCCTACCCACATCCGAATGACTGAGGATGAAATAAAGCAGGCTTTGGAATGCGAGGAATCGAAAAACAGAATTATAGAAATGGCTTGGGAAGATAGAACTCCTTTTGATGCTATTTTTATTCAATTTGGTTTATCTGAATCTGATGTAAAATCTCTAATGAAAAAGGAACTGAAATTCAGTTCTTATAAATTGTGGCGAGAACGTGTTGAAGCCTGTAAGACTAAGCATGCAGCGAAAAGGAATCAAGAAATTGACCGTTTCAAAAGCAGTATGCAAAAAGTAATCAGCAACAACAAAATATCTAAGAGATAAAAATTTTTAATAGAAATTTTCTTTGTGTAACAAAAGTTACTGAATTGATATTGAATATATCAGAATTTTGCCTCTCAATTAATCCATTAGAAAGTCATGATTCAAAAACTCCTATCGCACAAACTATTAATTATTGGCATTGGCTTGGGAGCTGTATCAGGATATTTGTATTACCATTATGTAGGATGTGCTAGTGGTACTTGCGCTATTACTTCAAAGCCATTAAATAGCACAGCATACGGAGCTTTAATGGGTGGATTAATTTCAGACATGTTTAAATCAAAAAAATAAAAAATGAATATTCAAGAATTAGTACAAACTAAACAATGCACTGTAGTTGACGTGCGCTCTCCAGAAGAATTCCAAGGTGGTCATGTTGTAGAATCAATTAACATTCCGCTTCAAGATATTCCAAATCATTTGGAAAAATTGAAAGAATTCAAAAAGCCATTAATCTTATGTTGTGCATCTGGTAACAGAAGTGGACAAGCACAAAGATTTTTACTTGCCCAAGGAATTGAGTGTTATAATGGCGGATCATGGATGGACGTTAATTATTAATAGCCATGATAGATACAATTAAAAAATTATTAGGCTTAGGACCTAAGGCAGATTATGCCGCTCTAGTAAAACAAGGAGCGATCATTTTAGATGTTAGAAGTAAAGGTGAATTTGCCTCTGGGCACATAAAAGGTTCTTTAAATATCTCTGTAGATACTTTGAGTAGAAACCTAGGTCAGTTAAAAGACAAACAAAAACCGATCATCACCTGCTGTGCTAGTGGGATGAGAAGTGCATCTGCTAAGAGCATTTTAAAATCAAATGGCTATGAGCAAGTATTTAATGGTGGTTCATGGATAAGTCTAAAAAACAAAATAAATTAAAATGAAAGACCGTCTTTTACATGGCTGGACTTTTCAAAGAGGATTGTATTTGGCAATGGGCATTACCATTATCATCCAATCAATAATTTCAAAACAAACGATGGGTACATTTTTAGGCATTTACTTTGCTTCAATGGGATTATTTGCCTTTGGATGTGCAAGTGGAAATTGTTATGGTGGAAATTGCGAAACCATGCCAATGAAAAAGTCAGATAAAAAGATTGAAGATGTTACCTTTGAAGAGGTAAAGTAAAATACATAAAGTATAAAATCACAAATGCATAAAATAACAATAGTACTAGTAGCAATATTATCACTTGTATCATGTCAGCAAGCCAGCAAAGATGGTCAGAAAGAAAGCTTGAATGCTAGCGAATTTTCTAAAAAAATTAGTGAAACACAAGATGCTAAAATCATTGATGTAAGGACAGCTGAAGAATTTGAGAAAGGCCATTTAATTAATGCCCTTAACTATGATTGGAATGGCAATAATTTTGATACAGAAATTTCAAGCTTGGACAAAAGCAAGCCTGTGTTTGTATACTGTCTAAGTGGTGGAAGAAGCGGAAGCGCTGCCAGCAAAATGCGTTCTGATGGCTTTAAAGAAGTATATGAGCTTGAAGGAGGTATTATCAAATGGAGGGCTGAAAATCTTGAAGAAACAACTGACAATAAAATAATGCCAGTTGGATACACAATGGAGGATTTTCAGAAATTAATTCAATCAGACAAATTGGTATTGGTTGACTTTTATGCCGATTGGTGTGAACCATGTTTAAAAATGAAACCGTTTTTAGAAGAAATAGCGCTTGAACAAAAAGATAAATTAAATATCATTCGTATTAATGCTGATGACAACCAAGCCTTATTAAAATCTTTAAATATTGAAGGCTTACCTGAATTACAGTTGTATCAGAACAACAATAAGAAATGGTCACATAACGGATTTATTTCTAAAGAAGAGCTTGTTAAGCAGTTGCAATAAGATACACTGATAACCATTTATTCCACTTAAATTTGCGTTACAATTTCAGATTAAATGGAAACGCAAAAAAACAACCCATTGCATGGTTTAACATTAGAAACCATATTGGTTTATTTGGTTGAAAAATTTGGATGGGAAGAATTATCTGAAGAGATTAACATCAATTGTTTCAGAACCAATCCAAGTCTTAAATCTAGTTTAACTTTTTTAAGAAAAACGCCGTGGGCTCGCGCCAAAGTTGAGAGTTTTTATTTGTATGTAAAACGCAAAGAGTCCCAAGGGAAAATGTAGAATCTAGAAAAAGATTTTCTTTAATACCACAAGGATAATAGTTCCAATTACAAACAAATACAATTTATAATCTTTTTTACCCCAAATTTTTAAATGGTTTTTATAGTCTTTGTAATAGGCAAAGGCGAGTGCGATTACAAAAGATGCGGAAAGTATGGTTGCTAACATATTAGACTTTTAATAATTCAAGGGCATTTTGTTTGGCAATTTCAGTGGCTTCATTTCCACTTAACATTTTGGCCAACTCTTCTACCCTTTCATTTGGATTTAATTCTTTTAGATATGAAACTGTGGTGTTTGCCTCTTCTTTTTTACAAACCATAAAATGCTTATCACCATATCCAGCAACTTGAGGCAAATGGGTTATTGCAATAACTTGATGATTAGAAGAAATTTGTCTAAAGACTTGACCAATGGTATCCGCAACTTTTCCAGAAACACCCGTATCAATCTCATCAAATACCAAAGTATTTAAATGTTTGTGTTTGGCTTCAATGCTGCGAATACTAAGCGCCAAGCGACTTAATTCACCACCAGAGGCAACCTTATTCAACGATTGAAGAGGCATACCGAGATTGGCGGTAAACTTCAATACCAATTCAGAACAACCAAATTCGTTTAATTCTTCTGTTTCATGCAAATCAAATTCAATTTGGGCATTCGGCATTTCAAGTCCATGTAAAATGGTTTCTATATTTGACTTTAAAGAAAGAGAAGATTTGATTCTAGACTTATGAATCGATTGGGCCTCACTTTTTAATTTTGTATAAAGTTTTGCATTTTCTTCGTTCAGGATTTCTAGTTTCTGGTCGATGTTTCCAATATTAAACAATTGGTCGGCAAGCGATTCATTGATTTTAAACAAATCATTAAATTCATTGGCTGCATGCTTGCGTTTTAAAGTTTGAATTAAGTTCAAGCGCTCATTGATTACCTCTATACGTTTAGGATCTCCAAGGACCAATTCATTTAGCGTTGAGGCTTCTGAAGCAATATCTTTTAATTCAATGATACTAGATTGCAATCTAGAATATATTTCGGCAGCAGATGCATGAACATTTTCAATGGCTTTAAACTTGGATTTAATTTGATTTAAAGTATCTACAATAGATTGCTCTGATTCTGTAACGGTATTCAACAACAGACTTGTTACTTGGGTAACTTGTTCTGCATTGTTTAATATCAACAATTCATTTTCCAACAATTCTTCTTCATTTAATTGCAGAGCAGCTTGCTCAAATTCATTTAAAAGAAATTGTAAGAAATCTTTTTCTTTAAGCAGAGCATTTTGCTGACTGCTTAATTGTTGTATCTCATTTTGATTCTTTCGGTAATGACTATATCCTGATTGGAAGGCAAGGACTTCGCTGTTAATTTTGGCAAAAGAATCCAACAAATCGAATTGGAAATTTCTGTCATTTAATTGGGTATTCTCATGTTGAGAATGTATGCTTACCAAAGAAGAACTTAGAAATCTTAGTTGTTGTAGTGATACAGGTGTATCGTTTATGAATGTCCTGGTTTTGCCATTGGTGTTTATTTCACGTCTAATGATACAAACGTCTTCAAAATCAATGTCTAATTCTGCGAATGTAGATTTGTATTGTTTGAAATTGAGAGCAAACTCCCCTTCTATGATGCACTTTTCACCCCATTCACTTTGGGTTTTAATATCTGCACGGCTACCTAAAATTAAATTTAAGGCATCTAAAATTATTGACTTTCCTGCCCCTGTTTCACCAGTTATAATATTCAAACCACTTTGTGGCTCGAACACCATTTTTTTAATGATGGCAAAATTTGTTATGCTTAGTTTTAATAGCATTAGTTACTCAATATTTTTGACAGGTTCCAAAGGGTTTGGTTGATTGATTTGGATTTGTAAATGGCTTCATGGAAAGGTGTAACAACAACTTCAGCATTGACAACACCCACACATGAATTAGAGTTACCAGCAATTAATTGCTCAACGGCTGCATTTCCCAAAGTACTGGCCAAAATACGGTCGTTTGCACTTGGTTTGCCTCCTCTTTGAATATGTCCAAGTATAGAAACACGAACGTCGTAGCCGGAGAAGTTTTCTTGAAACTTTTTAGAAATCTCAAAAGCATTTCCTTCTTTCTCTCCTTCAGCAACTATGATAATACTAAATTCCTTTTTACGTTTTTCCTTATTGTTAAAATGTTTGATTAAGTCTTCATAATCGCTCATAATTTCAGGCAGTAAAATACCTTCAGCACCACCTGCAATACCTGCATTAAGGGCAATAAAGCCGCTATCACGACCCATCACTTCAATGAAAAATAATCTATTGTGAGAATCGGCGGTATCGCGTATTCTATCAATGGCATCTAGAGCCGTGTTAACTGCAGTATCAAAACCTATGGTAAAATCGGTTCCATATAAATCATTGTCAATGGTACCAGGAGCACCAATTGAAGGAATTCCATATTCTTCAAAAAAGATTCCTGCACCAGTATAAGTTCCATTTCCACCAATACAAACTAGCCCATCTATTTCATGTTTTTTTAATTCTTCAAAAGCTTTCTTACGGCCTTCAACTGTCATAAACTCTTTGCTTCTAGCGGTCTTTAAAACTGTGCCACCATATTGAATAATATTTGCAACATCTTTAGGTTCTAATTTGGCAATATCACCTTCTATCATTCCTTGGTAACCACTGCGAATACCATAGACTTCAATTCCATGGTAAGTAGCAGAACGAACGACCGCTCTAATACAGGCATTCATACCTGGCGCATCGCCTCCAGAAGTAAAAACTCCGATCTTTTTCATCTTACACAAATTTGCAAAAAAAAACCGACATAAATGTCGGTTTTTTAAATATTTTTAAAAGAATTATCTCAAGGTAAATTTGCTTGTTCCAATCTTGTATCCTTCAGTAAATATCTCTACAGTATATTCACCTTTTGGATAAGCACCTTGCTTTTTGCAATAAACAACATTGTCTTGCTTTTCGTTTTGATAATCGATGGTTTTTCTTTCAGTGTAAAGAGTTTCAGTGCCATCAACTTTAGTTGTTTGCATTTTAGTAGTTATTGGAGAACCATCTGGTCCGATAATTTTCACAAAGACGTCTTTATCACCAGCATCAGAAATTGAATTTTTATCGATGGTGAATTTCACACGAATTTCTTCAACTTTATTTGCTTTGTCTGTCTCAACTTCTTTTTTGCCAAACATTTTACGCTCTCTAACTGCTGCAGCGCTAACTGCACTAGCGTGTAATCTTTTAGCAATACTGATGGTTTTATTTTGCTTCTCGATTGCTTTATCTTTTTCAGCTGATCTAGCTTGCTCAGAGGTAAGTGATTCATTTAAACCAGCGTTTTCGTTGGTTAATTCTTCATTTTTCTGAGTTAGTTCTGCAATTTTATTTTTGTAATCTTCAATTTGACTTCTAAGGTTCATGATTTCCTCTTTTGCTTTCTTAAATTCAGCATCAGACAATTTACCTTTAGTCAATAAAGTTTTGATTTGTTTTATTTTTTGCTCGATTGCTATATCTTTTTCAGATAATTGCTCGTTCAAACCTTGGTTTTCAGAACGCATGGTTTCTAGTTCTGCAATTTGTTTGTCGAGTTCTGCTTGTAGTACTTTTTTATCGTTGGTTAAAGTTGCATTTTGAGTTTTTAACTCTTCTTTTTCTTTATTGCCGAGCCATAAGTTTATTCCTATACCAACATTTAAAGCAAAGAGTGCACCGATAAGTATCATGAGATACGTTTTACTTTTCTTGTCCTTTTCGTTTTGTTGAATTTCCATTTCGCTAATGATTTTTATACAAATTTATAGTATTTAGTGTGATATCTTCAATATTTTTTTTACAAGTTTTGCTTGATATCTTCTAGAAAAGTCTTCAGTTTTTCAAGACTTTTTAGAATTTCATGGTTTTTATCTTTAACCTGCTTATGGCTCTCCATATACTCGTTAGCCCCTTGTAGCGTATATCCCTTGTCTTTTACAATGTAGTGTATGGTTTTAAGGTCTTCGAGATTTTTTTCTGTGTATAATCTATCACCTTTCCTGTTTTTTTGAAGATCTTTTAGGCAAGTAAATTCCTTTTCCCAGAAACGCAACAATGAAGGAGCAACACCAATAATCTTAGAAGCCTCCCCCATTTTATAAAACATTTTTTTGAATTCGGTATCGTCTTTTAGTTTAGGCATTAGTCAAATGATTGATTAGGTGAAGAAGCTCTTTCAAGCATTAATTGATACTCTTCATTGGTTAAATCGTTATAGAAGAAGTATGCAGGATTTAATTTTTCTCCGTTTTTATGCACTTCATAATGCAAATGTGGAGCAGTAGACTTTCCAGTACTACCAACCAATCCGATAAGTTGACCACGAACAACTTTTTGACCGCGTTTAACTTTAAATTTACTTAAGTGGCCATATAAGGTCGTAAATCCATTCCCATGGTTAATTATAATATGCTGACCATAGCCCCATATTTCAGTATTAACAGACTCTATCGTTCCATCAGCAGTGGCATATACCTCGACACCTCTAGGTGCTGTAAAATCTATTCCAGCATGGAAACGTTGTGTTCTATAAAATGGATCTGTTCTGTAACCAAAACCAGAGCCTATTCTTTCAAGTTTTTTATTTGCTACTGGTTGAATGGCTGGAATTCTTGCTAAATACTCTTTTTTGTTTTGAGCCATGGATAACAACTGATCAAAACTCTTGTTCTGAGCCACAAATTGTTTTTGTAATTTTAAAAGACGCTCATTTAATTCGCTTAACAATTCTGAGTTTGGTAATTTTCTCAATTCATTAAACTTCTCTGACTTTTCGTAACTGCTTAACCAAACCTTATCATTTACAGGCTCACTTTCATAAATTGAACGGTAAACCGTGTTGTCTTTAATCCTTAAACGGTTGAGTTCATTTCCAATATCAGAAATACGTTGGTTCATATTTTCAATCTCGGCAGTTAAATCAGAATTTGCAGATTTTACCTTTTTTTCATCTGGTGTATCTACAAATTTTGAGAAAATTAAAAAGATTACAAAACCCAAAATAAGTGAAAATGAAAACACTCCAATGCCGCGCAACAGCAATATCCACTTACTGAGTTTATATTTTTCATAACTCAGAGTTTTGGGATTGAAGAAATATTTGGTCTTTGCCATGCGTATTACTCTAATGCTTTTTGTATTTTCGCGCTTTCAATTTTCAAACGGTCAAAAATAATAGAATATTTCAATTTAATATGCACTCTTCCAGAGAAATAAGACTTACTTTTTTAGAATTCTTTCAGAATAAGCAACATACCATTGTTCCATCAGCCCCAATTGTGGTAAAAAATGACCCTACATTGATGTTTACCAATGCAGGGATGAATCAGTTCAAAGACTATTTTCTTGGCAATAAAAAAGCGCCATACAATAGAGCAGCTGATACTCAAAAATGTTTACGTGTTAGCGGAAAACACAACGACTTAGAAGAAGTTGGCGTTGACCATTACCACCATACCATGTTTGAAATGCTGGGCAATTGGAGTTTTGGCGACTATTTTAAAAAGGAAGCCATCGCTTGGAGTTGGGAATTATTAACTGAAATATATAAGATAGATAAAGACCGTTTATACGTTACAGTTTTTGAAGGCGATTCAAAAGAAGGATTGGCTTTCGACCAAGAAGCATTTGATTTATGGTCTAAATTATGTCAATCTGATAGAATCTTAAAAGGCAATAAAAAAGACAATTTTTGGGAAATGGGTGATACCGGTCCTTGTGGTCCATGTAGCGAAATCCATGTGGACATGCGCAGTGACGAGGAAAGAAAAGCGATTTCCGGTGCTGAATTGGTAAACAAAGACCATCCCGAAGTGATTGAAATTTGGAACAACGTGTTTATGGAATTCAACCGTAAAGCAGATGGAAGTTTAGAAAAACTGCCTGCTCAACATGTTGACACAGGTATGGGATTTGAACGTTTGGTGCGTGTGTTACAAAATAAAAAATCAAATTACGACACCGATGTTTTCCAACCAATAATTAAAGAACTAGAAACCATCACTGGGTTTTCTTATACAGGCAGTGATGAAAAGAAAGACATCGCATTTAGAGTTATTGCTGACCATATTAGAGCTGTAGCATTTTGTATAGCTGATGGTCAATTGCCATCTAATGGCGGCGCAGGTTATGTTATTAGACGTATCTTGAGAAGAGCTTTGCGATATGGATACAGTTACTTGGGCATGCGTGAACCATTTATGTTCCGATTACTTCCTGTTTTATCTCGCGAGTTTGGAGCTGTATTTCCAGAATTAGAATTACAAAAGGACTTTATTGCCAAAGTGATTCAAGAGGAAGGCAATACCTTTTTAAGAACTCTATCAAATGGTTTGGATAAAATAAACGCACACTTCGCGAATGAAACTAAAACTGTTGATGGTAAAACTGCATTCGAATTGTACGATACTTTTGGATTCCCAATTGACTTAACCAATTTGATTGCATCAGAAAACAATGCGACGGTTGATGTTGCTGGATTTGAAGCATTGTTGCAAGAACAAAAAGAACGCAGTAGAAAAGATGCTGTTAAAGAGACAGGCGACTGGAATTATTTGACAGACGATGATAATGAAGAATTCATTGGTTATGACTTTACCGAGGCTAGCGTTAAAATTGCCAGATACCGCACAGTTAAAGTAAAAGACAAAGAACAATTCCAATTGGTATTTAACATCACTCCTTTTTATGCAGAAAGTGGCGGACAGGTTGGAGACACTGGATTTATGAAAGGAATTGTTAATGGAGAGACAATTGAAATCATTGATACCCAAAAGGAGAACGACCTTATTATTCATTATGTTAAGCAATTGCCGAAAGACAATATGCAGTCATTTGAAGTAAAGGTTAACGCTAAAAACAGAGATTTAACAGCATACAACCACAGTGCTACCCATTTATTACATGCTGCATTAAAAACAGTATTGGGAAGCCATGTAGCACAAAAAGGAAGTTTGGTAACACCAGACTATTTGCGTTTTGACTTTAGCCATTTTTCAAAAATGACAGATGAAGAAATTGCAAAGGTTGAAGAAATTGTCAATGAGAAAATCTCAGAAAACATTGCATTGGATGAAAAACGCATGATACCGATTAAACAAGCTGTGGAGGAATATGGAGCTACTGCCTTGTTTGGTGAAAAGTATGGCGACCTTGTCCGTGTTATTACATTTGACCCAAAATATTCAGTTGAATTATGCGGTGGTACCCATGCCAAAAACACAGGATTGATTAGACGTTTTAAATTAACATCTGAAAGCTCTGTTGCTGCAGGTGTTAGAAGAATTGAGGCTATTACCAATATAGCTGCTGATAATTATTACAAGTCAATTGAAACCCAAATGAAGAATTTGAATCTTATGTTGGGTGAACCAAAAGATTTGAGTATGGCGGTTCAAAAATTGCAAACCGAGCGTTCTGAATTGCTTAAAAAGGTAGAAAAATTTGAATCGGATAATGCCAATGAAGTTAAGAAAAACCTTATCGAAAAGATTCAAACCTCTGGTAGTGGATTAAACTTAATTTTTGAGCGCGTTGATGGTATATCGGCTGAGCATTTGAAGAACATTTGTTTCCAAATGCGTAGTGAGCACTCGCCCCTATTTGGTGTATTTGCTTCAGTAAATGAGGACAAACCAATGGTAACTGTGTTTGCTTCAGATTCATCGGTTAGCGACTATAAAATCAATTGCGGAAATATTGTCCGTGATCTTGCTAAATTAATTCAAGGAGGCGGTGGTGGACAACCTTTCTTTGCCAGTGCGGGTGGAAAAGACAGCAGTGGGATTAAGCAAGTTTTAGAAACTGCTAAATCGATGGCAGAAACCTTTAGTAAATAGCCATTTAATTTCTCATTGTTTTGTAACTTTGAAACAATGAAGTTAAGACTCTTATTTTATTTCCTGCTTTTTACTTTAAGCAAGACCTTATGTGCCCAAAATGCGGTCGTTTCTCTTGACTTTCATCAAATATTGTATGTTGGATTGGATAACCCAATTTCTGTGGCTGTAGAAGGTGTTAAAAGCCAAGACTTAATTGTCAATATTACCGGAACGGGAAATCACATACAAAAGGTCTCAGATGGTATTTACACAGCAAAAGTACTCCCGCAAAAGGATACAAACATTTGTTTTATCAATATTTCGGTTCAAACAAAGGGCAAGGTAAAGTTGGTATCCAGCAAGTCTTACAAAATTGAATTTGTACCTAAGGGAGAAGCCATGGTTGGAGAATATAGAACTGGAAGCTTTGTTAAAGTTTCTGATTTACTCAAAATAAAAAAGCTAGTTTATTCCAACGATCTTTCAGTTAAAAACATATTAAACTACAGAATAGAAAAGTTTCAAATTATAATCTTACCTAGAAATAGCAGCTTCGAGCAAATTGCATATAATGGAGAGCAACTCAATGAAACAGCAATCAATAAATTTCGAGACTTAAAAAATGGCGACATGATCGTTTTCGAGGGCATAAGAGCTGGAAATGGACACACAAGTGTGGCACTTTATCCAATTGTTCTAACGGTCTCAAATCCACTTATTAAACCTTTGCGTGTAGAAGGTCAAACATTCGATGGGAATATAATCAAACCTTATTGGTACCCTGAAAATGAGAACCAAGATTTTAACCATGCACCTTTAGAATCAGAAAAGCATGGGGTATGGAATACCTACTATTACAGCGATAAGCTTCAGGATTTTTATTTGTCTCAAAAAGACAGTTTTCATTTTGGGAAACTAATTTACACAAAACAGTTCAATGAAAAGCATTTAATGTACAAAGTTGACTATGGCCAAAACAATCACCTTTATTACACCCTTTTTCATGAAAATGGGACCATCTACCAAGAAGGTGAAGTAAAAAAACGTGAATATGAAACAGTAAATTACAGCAAGTTTTACCGAGAATTGGACACAAGTTTAAACAAAACAAAGGCTGCATATCTAAACTATCCTTTAGAAATAAGTCGCAATTATTACTGCACCGGAAAATGGAAGTTATACCACAATAATGGAAAACTAAAAGCGGAACTCAACTACATTACAGTGGAAGACAGTTTAAGAAAAGCCTTGTATATGGACGTCGACAACCCTGAAACACCCAGTTTTGAACCTCCTAAATATTTATTAATTTTATTAGATGGGCCTGTGGTTTTCTACAACAAAGATGGTAAAGTTGAAGAAACGATACTGTTTAAAAACGGTAACATCATTAAGAAATAAGTTTTACCGCAATAAATGGACAGACTCTTTTTTGTAATGAATGCGGTGTTGACAATCCCAGTAAACAAGCATTACCATGTAAACACCTTGCTGACAAATTTCATCTTTGTATTTACCGTCCCAGCTGGCATTGCTTGCATCACTTCGAAAAATCAGTTCACCCCAAATATTATAAATTAACATCTCTTTTAATCTACTGCCTTCATTCAAATGATAGCTATCGTTACTTCCATCATCGTTAGGTGAAAAAGCATTTGGAATAAACACTTCTACATTTTTCATATACATGTTTATTGAATCAGAATTAGAGCAAATTGCATTGTAAACATTTACAATATAAGTTCCTTCTTTGTACACTGATTGAAAACGACTTGTTGAACCAGTGTTCCATTTATATGACTGAGCAATACCTGCATCTAAAACAAAAGAACCGTCCATACAAATACTGTCATCGTATCCTAAATTAACCAATGGAAAAGGAATAACGGTTATGGTTAAAGTATCATTCGTTATGCATGATTCTCTATTGGCTTCAACTATATAGGTGGCTGTTTTTGATGCATCAAATCCATCTACTATTGGAGCCCCATTCAAAGTATATTGGGTATTGGTTTCGTTCAATTTGATTTGCTTTGAAAACCCTTCACAAAAGCTGGTGTCATTGCCAAGATTTAATTTAGGCATTGGTTTACCAACAACATTGAGGGTATCAAATGAAGTACAATTGTTTTTATCAATTACTGTTATACTGTAGGTTTTGTCGGGTGAAATTTTAATTATGGAATCAATAGCACCTGTATTCCAAAGAAACGATTTATAGGTATAAGGCCTTTGCAGCTTTAAATTTGAACTATCGTTCTCGCAAATTTTTAAATCTGGGCCAAGATCAACACTAGGATTGTATTCGAGTATATTGGAACTGAATTGATGTAAACAACCCAAGCTATCGGTAATATTAACTGAATATTTGCCTGCTAAATTGGTATTAAGGATTGCAGCAGTATCGCCATTATCCCATAAATACTTTAATTTAGAATTGGCACATCCAATGGAAATATAATCTTTGGGACATTTATACAAAGTATCAAAAAAACAATTCTTAATACTAAGTTTTGGCACTGCACTTAAGTTGATTTTTTTAATCAAAGTGTCTTTTTTTCCATCTTTATAAACTATGTAAGCAGTGACTTTATATTGAGAAGGTGACTTGTAAATATGTTTGGAATAAAATAAAGTATCTTGGTTTAAGTTATTTGCTACACTTGTATCACCAAAATTCCAATTAACATTAGAGATGTAATCAAAATTATTGAGAGAAAAATAAATTTGATTAAAGCAATTGATATAAGATTGTTGGGTAAGGATTTCAATTGATCGAGGTAGACTATACAAACAATTTTGCAGACCATATCTTGCGGAAAACGATTTTAAATCAACTGCCGTTAGGTTCACAGAGCAATTGCTTTTTGCTTCATCGGGTTTTTCAATACATCCTAAATAATTCCGACCTGGAAAAGCCATATATACTTTCCTATCTATTCCTAAATGCAAACTTCCTACATAACCTGAGTAGTTTTTTATCAAGTCATACCGGGAAGCTTTCAAAGCAGTTTTGTTACTTGATTTTAAATCAAATTGACTTAAACCTAATAACCTATCTTCGAAACTTACATATAAATACTGGTTGTTTGGGGAAAATTCTATTCCATATGGTTTTTCAATTTTAACCGTGTCTGTATTTGAAATAACACCTGTTTGGTAATCAAAATCCCCTACCATTATGTAACCGACAGAGCTTGGATAATACGCGGCCATTGCAAGTTTTTTTCCATTGGGCGAAACCCTTATATAACCTACGGATTGTATGGAATTGGCATTTGTATAATTTTTAATTGGTGTTAAGTTTATACCAGTATCAGAAAGTAAATAGGTGTTAATGATTATAGGGTTGCGTTCTGGAACAATAATCCAAATATCGTGGCCATCCGCATGCAGTACTGCCGTAATCTTCTCATCTGTTGTCGCCTGAAGTGGAATATTTTTCTTTGAACTTACGACGTCTCCATTCCCATTATCAAGTCTCATGTCAACAATTGAATAGAAAGCACCAGTATTTGGATTACCCGAAATTCCATTAACGGTGATGACATAGTATATGTCCATAGAATTTGGTTTCCTAACAATCATAGCCGATTGGGTTGAAGATGCATTTCCTTTTAGACCATTGCCATTGGGCATCCTATTGTGAATTTTATTCCAGATATAAGTACCATCTGTGTAGAACAATAAATTTCCAGCAGTATCTGAAATAGTAGCACAACCTTCATTGGAATTGAGTTTGCCATCGGTTTTGGCAGTCACCGTTCCATTGGCAAAATGGACGCCTGCATTGCCTCCAAAATACCAATAGCTGTTTTCCTTCTGTCCGAAAATGAACAAAGGCCAAAAGAACACAAAAAAAAGTTTAATTATTTTAGTCTTTAGCATTGGTAGTTAGACATCATTATTTAGATAAATGTTGCATTCACTAAATTAATGGTATAACAAAAGTATACTTATTAAACTATAAACAAGTACAAATAGGTAAATTATGACAAATCAATGATGGTAACCAGTTCCATGAATTATGGTAAAACAGCGAAAAAGTTGTTCTGCCAGAATTACACGCACCATTTGGTGGTTAAAGGTCATGGCTGATAATGAGATGGCCTCTCCTTTTTGTTTTATGCGCTCGTCTAGTCCATAAGAACCTCCAATTACAAAAACGATTTTTGAATATTCAGTACTCTTTTTTTGAAAATGCTCAGCAAATTTGATGGAATTAAAAGTCTTGCCAATTTCATCCAAAAAAAACACAAACGATTTATCGGGAATATGGGTTAAAAGCAATTCAGCTTCTGCTTCTTTTAGTTTATTGGGTGGAAGTTTGTTGCCATTCTTCACATCAGGCAATTCTTTCCAATCCAATTTTGCGTACTTACTTAATAATTTAACATATTTATCAAGCCCATCTTTAACATAGGCTTCATTGGTTTTACCGATACTAATAATACTTATCTGCAGCATATTAATAAAAAAGCAGGAGTTACCTTTCGATAAAACCTGCCTTTAATTTATTTTTTATTGATTATTGAGAGCTCAAGATCGATAACAACTCATCCAATTTAGGTGTCAAGATAATTTCAGTTCTTCTATTTTTCGCTCTAGCCTCTGGTGTGTTGGCTGTATCGATTGGGAAAGATTCACCACGTCCTGCTGAAGTAACACGTCTAGGATCAACTGCACCAACGGTTGTTAAAATACGGGCGATAGATGTTGCACGCAAAACACTAAGGTCAAGGTTGTCTTTAATGGTTGGCGATTTCATTGGCACATTGTCGGTGTGACCTTCAACCAATATACTTACATCATTGTTTGCGTTTAATGCTTTAGCCAAAGCCAATAAAGCTTGTTCACCTTTTGGGTCAACGGCAATACTACCAGACTTAAACAATAATTTCTCTTCCATACTAACATAAACTTTTCCGTTTCTAACCTCAACAGTTAGACCTTGGTTTTGGAAACCCAATAAAGCTTTTTGAATACTTGCTTTAAGCGCTAAAACTGCACTGTCTTTTGCTTTTAAAATGGCTTCAAGTTCAGCAACTCTCTTTTCTCTGATTTTTAAATCACTTTGTGCTGTGGCCAAACTAGCTGATAAGTCGCGGTTTTTATTTTGAGCCATCATCAATGAAGCTTCTTTTTCATTTAATTCTCTTTCTTTGTTTTTCAGCGCTTCGTTTTTAGCATTCAAGTCGGTAGTTAAACGGCCGTTTTCGTAACGGTTGTTTTCAATTATTTTCTGAGCTGTTTCTTCTGACTGTTCATACAATTTCTTGGTTCTTTCAAGCGCGGTAAAGCATTCTAAAGAATCTGCTTGTAAACCAAGCATTCTTGTTTTAAGGGCTGAATTGTTGTCATTGCAGTTAAGTAAACTGCTATTAGCTGTTGATAGTTGCGTGCTGCATTCTGAATTTGACTTTTGACAAATATCGTATTTTGCTTGCAGGTCATCTAACTTCCTTTGCGGAACGCAGGCTACGATTAAGCAAGCGGCTGCAAATATTTTTAAAGAATGTTTCATTTTAGGTGTATTTATAACCAATCAAAGATACAACAGATAACACTCCATTATTTTCGAGTTGTAAACAGCTAAAAACAATTGTATTTTTTAGAACACAGATAACAAAAAAGGCAGAATGTTTCCATTCTGCCTTAATATATTTTTATTGTAAAGTATTAACCTCTTCCGATATAAAATACTCTTGAAATATTAAATCCAAAGTGAACTCCGCCTTTTAACCAATCGCCTGTATTCTCGGCAACGAAGCCTTTTTCGTTCATAAACCTCGAATTGGTAAAATGCAATTGAAAAACGTGACCACCGGTTTCAATATCAAAACCTATTGATAGAGAATTGTGGTAAGTTGATTTGATTTGATTTGGGAATACATAGAAGTATTCATAGGTCAAAGCTGTTTTTCTAGTGATTTTATTTCTTCCGCCAAAACCAATACTAAATACATCATTCTTGAATTTTTGAGAATCAATTAGATTTCTATGCACCAATGTTGGCATAATCTGGAATGAGAAGTTTTTATTAACTTTCTTAGACACCAATAATTGATGTGCATAATACAATCTGTGGGTGTAGTAATAAGGATCTATCTGGGTATTGGTGTTCTTTTCAGTTTGTAAAGCAATATTAGAATATAAGGCAATGCTTACAGGTCTTTTCTTATCACCTTTGGCTTGACGCATAATTTTCCATTTGATGCTTCCATCATAAATTTTTCCAACATTGCTCCTGCCAATTTCTACGTTTAATAAATCAGAAATACCGTAAGTAAAACTCATTCTTTGGAAGGCTTGATCCAAGCCCCATAGTTGATAGGCACCTTGATTAACTTCACCAAAACGGTGGCAAATTCTAAAATCTAAATTTTGCTTTCCTATCATTTCAGTACTTTGGGAATTAATTACCCTAGTACCTTTGAAAACGTTGGTTTCAAAATCAGGACCTAAGTCTATATCCATTAAACCATCCAATAAACTGCTGGTATCGGCAATAAAACCGGGGGTGTCAGAAATAACAGTAGGAACTGTTTCTATTTTTTTAGACGTGTCAATTTGGGCATATACATTTACCAATGACAAACTTAAAACTGCAAATAAAATTTTTCTCATTTTTTGGTGTAGTCCATTATAACATCAACAGTAATTTCTTCTGCGATTTTTGCACCAGCAGTTGCAGGAATTACAATATTATAATCTTTTGGTTTAACTTTTAATGCTGAAGTTGCAGTTACTTTACCACCTTTAACTACGATGGTAGCGGTTCCTGTAACATCTTTTGTTACATTTTTAATGGTCAATTTTCCAGTGTAGTTTACTTTGTAAGTACCATCTTTGGTAAAATCAACTTTAGCAATATCTGTAACAGTACCTTTGAAACTAGCTTTAGGGTATTTGTCGCTTTCAGCATAGCTTTCATTAAAGTGATCTTCCATTAATTGGTTTGTAAAATCAAAACCTTTCATTAGAAGCGAGAATTCAAGAGCACCAGTAGCACTATTTAAAACACTAACAACTTTTCGGTTCTCAGCTTTAATATCTTCTAATGTGGTATGGGAATCAAATTTAATCGTTCCAGTTTTTGTGAAATACAATTGGGCATTTGCTGCAAATGAACCCATTAATAAGGCGGCTATTAAAACAATTTTTTTCATATTCGATGTGATTATATCTTTATTTAATACAATTATTCTGCCAATTTACAACGGTCTAAATACACGTCCATATTTATCCCATTACAGAAACCAGCAATTACAACTTTACTACCAACTATAAGTGATTTCACTTTAGGGTTTTCTAAAGTATCCATTTCACATAATACAGTTCCCATAACACCATCTGTTGCGTAATTAACGGTATAGCGGTTGTTTTCAAATTGTATATCTGAAATATCACCGCTTACTTTGATAACCTTACCTAAGTATAGTTTATTAGCACTATCTTCATTCAATTCATATTGATTAAAGAGGTCTTTGGCATCTACAGATACCATTTGAGTTGATTTTAGAGGGTCTTCATGTTTTGCTCCATAATAGAAGACAAAAAAGTAAACTGCGATTCCAGAGATTAAGCCTATGGCCAATAACCAGATGATTATTTTTTTCATTTTGAATTGATTATTTTAATTTTCAGGTGCTCCACGTTTAATCCAAGCTTCCACTTTAGAAATATCACAATCTGATATTTTGCCAGATGGAGGCATGTTTTTATTTCCACCAGTGACATATTTCAGGGCATTGATGAGTTTGTCTCCTGCAATAGTCGCTTTTGTTCCAGTATAGTTATCCAAAATAATAGAAGCACTAGGATTGGCTGTGGTATGGCAACCTTGGTTTAAGCAATTATTAGTTATTATTGGCTTAATGTTGCTGGTAAAGTTCATTTTGGCTGTATCACACGTTGTACTTGGGTACAATTTATCAGACTTATCATAGTAGCAGGAATTCAAAGAAAAACCTATGACAGCAATTGACAATAAAATTGAAAATCTCATATTAAAATTAGTTGTTTTGAGCACCAGCAGCTATCCATTTTGTGATTTTTTTCATATCACAATCAGAAAGGAAGGTATTTGCACTTGGCATTGGTTGAAAACCTGATTGGTGTTTAATTGCACCAAGGAAGCGTCCATTGTCTACTAAAGCTTTAACTGAGGCATATGAATTCAATAACACTGTACCAGATTGGTGGCAAGCGATACAATTTGTGTTTATTATCTTTGTTATTTGACCTGAGTATGTAAACAAGGTAGAGTCACATCCAGAATTACAAAAATTGTTTTTTGCACCTTGATTGATCCATTTTTTAATTTTATCCATTTGCTCTTGGGTCATTGAACCTGCTGGAGGCATATTGCCATTAATAATTTCCTTGTATAATTTACTGTTGTTTGCATTACCTGCGCGAACAGTTCTCATTATATTGCTGTAAGAATTTAAGACTATACCTTCTGCTTGGGTGATATTGTCGTGACAACCAGCTTGAGCACAATTTGAGGTAATCATAGGTAAAATCTCATTTACAAAATAAACTGTATCAGGGCTGCAGTTTGTTCCATTATTTGTTGAATCAACTGGTGTATTGTTGTTTCCTGCACCAATTTTGATTTTAGGTTGGTGCTCACAGCTGATGAAAGCAATTGAAGCACCGATAATTATTGAAAATATAAAAATTCGTTTTAACATATATTAAAATTCAAATTTAAATATTTTTTTTGATAAATAAAGTAACCAAAGTCACTCTTTATGAAATTGAAGATAAAACAATTAAGGTAAAAGAA
>JAOASJ010000071.1 GCA_030158725.1 Bacteroidia bacterium | reverse complement strand
TCCAAAAATTTCAAATCACCATACACGGTGTGAAACATGGCAAGGCCAAGGATGGCGCCAACAATATCAGCTACAACATCCCAATAATCGGCCATACGGTCGACGGTAAGGTAGTGTTGAATTAATTCTATGACGATGGCGTAGATAATGGCAATGATTAGAGAAATGACGCGTATTTTATTCAGTAAAAAAGAGAAGCGCCATTGCTTGATAAAACCAAGCATTAAGAAATATACTAGGACAGCGAAGATAAATGCATGTCCAAGTTTATCGGTATGAATACCGAAAAGTTTTTGGGTTATGAAACCACCACTGCTGCTGGTGCATAAAACCAAAATAAAAATTGCCCACGCGATGGTGGGCAATTGATGTTTTAATATTTTAAACTTGTTAGCCAAACTAACAGAATTTGATTAGTGACCGGTTAAAGCTTGGTAAGCAGTTGAATCTAACAATTCAGCTAATTCAGCAGCATTGCTAATTTTGATTTTAACCATCCAACCAGCTTGGTAAGGATCAGAGTTTACCAATTCAGGATTAGATTCTAAAGCTGGGTTAACTTCTGTTACTTCACCAGAGATTGGCATGAATAAATCACTTACAGTCTTAACCGCTTCAACGGTTCCGAAAGTAGCTTCTTTAGCAAGAGTTTGACCTTTGGTTTCGATTTCAACGAAAACGATATCACCAAGTTCACCTTGAGCAAAATCGGTAATACCTACAGTTGCAGTATCGCCATCTATGCTAATCCATTCGTGGTCTTTGGTGTACTTTAAATTTTCTGGAAAGTTCATTGTGTTATTTAATTATTTTTATGTTAAAATTCTTTTTCTTAATCCCAAATCTGACTTAAAAGCAAACTGATTTTATCTTTTAAAACATTTCTATGTACGATCATATCGACAAAGCCATGCTCTAATAAAAACTCAGAACTTTGAAATCCTTTAGGTAAATCTTTTCCTATGGTTTCTTTGATAACCCTTGGACCAGCAAAACCGATTAATGCTTCAGGTTCTGCGATATTGAAATCGCCTAACATCGCAAATGATGCGGTAATACCTCCAGTTGTTGGGTCGGTTAACAATGAAATATAAGGAACGCCATCTCTTGCCAATAAAGCCAATTTAGCAGAAGTCTTAGCCATTTGCATAAGTGAGAAAGCCGCTTCCATCATACGCGCACCACCACTTTTACTAATAATAACAAGTGGCATACGGTTTTCACGGGCAAAGTCAATTGCTCTAGCTATCTTTTCTCCTACAACACTTCCCATTGAACCACCGATGAAACCGAAGTCCATACAAGCGATAACAATTTTACGTCCATTAGATTTGCCATGGGCAGTTCTAACAGCATCTTTCAATCCACTTTTGTTGATACTGTCCTCTATCCTTGCGGTATAGGGTTTGGTATCCGTAAAGTGCAATGGGTCATCAGATATTAAATTGGCATCAAGTTCTTTGAATTTGTTGTCATCAAATAAGATTTCAAAATATTCTTTAGAACTGATTTTGTAATGGTAGTCACATGAAGGACAAACAAAACGGGCCTCAATTAAATCTTTATGCGGGGTGATGGCTTTACATCTAGGGCACTTATCCCATAAGCCGTCTGGAGTCGCTTTCTTTTCCTTAGTTTTAGTAGTTATACCTTCGGATACGCGTTTAAACCAGCTCATAATACAAGTACAAGATTAGGATAAAGATTTGAATTAAGCAATAGTGATTTGTTTTTCAAGATACACGTCTTGAATGCTGTTTAGCAATGCGATACCTTCGTTCATTGGCTTTTGGAAAGCTTTTCTTCCGCTGATCAAACCTTGTCCGCCTGCGCGTTTGTTGATTACTGCGGTTGTAACTGCTTCAGCTAAATCGCTAGCACCTTTACTTTCACCACCACTGTTAATTAAACCTGCACGGCCCATGTAGCAATTAGCAACTTGGTAACGGCATAAGTCAATTGGATGGTCAGTAGTTAATTCACTGTATACTTTTGCGTGGGTTTTACCAAAGTTCAATGCAGTGTATCCACCGTTGTTGGTTGGTAATTTTTGTTTGATGATATCCGCTTGGATAGTTACACCCAAATGGTTTGCTTGTGCAGTTAAGTCAGTTGCAGTGTGGTAGTCGATACCGTCTTTTTTGAAACCATTGTTTCTTAAGTAGCACCACAAAATTGTAGTCATACCCAATTCATGCGCTCTTTCGAATGCTTGAGCAACTTCTACGATTTGACGAGCAGACTCTGGAGAACCGAAATAAATGGTTGCTCCAACTGCAGTAGCACCTAAATTCCAAGCTTCTTCAACACTGCCAAACATGATTTGATCAAATTTGTTAGGGTAGGTTAAAAACTCATTGTGGTTTAATTTTACAATGAAAGGAATTTTGTGTGCATATTTTCTGCTGCATGCAGCAAGAACGCCATAAGTAGAAGCAACCGCGTTGCAACCACCTTCAATGGCTAATTTTACAATATTTTCTGGATCAAAGAAAGCAGGGTTCGGTGCAAATGATGCGCCAGCACTGTGCTCGATTCCTTGGTCAACTGGTAAGATACTTACATAACCAGTTCCAGCCAATCTACCATGGTTGTATATGGCGTTTAAGCTTCTTAATACTTGAGGAGAACGGTTTGTTTGTGCAAATACACGGTCTACAAAATCACCACCAGGTAAGTGAATGTTTTCTTTACTGATCGTTTTTGATGTGTGGTTTAACAAACTATCGGCATCGTTTCCCAATAGTTCTTGAATTTTTGAAATGCTCATAATTTAATAAGGTCGCAAAAGTACAAAATTTATAAAGAATAGAAAAAAAATTGTGTCTTTTATCTGATTTCTTAAATATATACAGCAAGTTAAGTCCTTTTATGAGAGCGAAATAGAATTTTAAACCCTCTATTTTTTAAGAGAATTACAAACTAATAAGTAAGAAAAAAATGGGCGTGTTAACTGTTTTTAACCAATAGCTTCTTTAATACCACTTGGTCGCCGTATTCAATTTTTATTAAATACATACCGTTAATTAGGTTTAAGTTGCTAAAGTCACAGGTTATTGCATCAGAGGCCTTATAAGTTATGGTCTCGATTTTATTGCCAAGAATATCACTGATGGTGAAAGTAATATCGGTTTTAGGGGTTTCGCTAAAATTGATTTTAACAAATCCGTTGGCTGGGTTTGGGTACATGGTCACCTTGCTGTTGCTTTGTGCCATCAATTGCATGCCTGCCAATAATCCGATCATGAGTATGAATGCTTTCATGTAATTTGTTCTCCATAATTACAAAACACAATCATTGTGCCACAATGGGCGAAAATATAAAATTAATGAAAATTTAACCGACTTAGAACATAAACGACAGCTCTATGCTCAGGTTTCGAACCGAGTGGGTGCCGTCTTTAAAATGTGGGGTCAAATCGCGGTAATCGTAATTGGTTTCGGCGGGAGGATTAACTGTTCGTTCTAAAAAAACATCAGAATAAATATTGCGCATGCCTAGTTTAAAACACAATTGAAACGACATGCCATTGCCTATTTCTTTGCGGATACCAATTGCCGGAGCCAAGTCTATTTTCTTAAAAGGTAGGTCGGTTTTTACTTCGCCAAACTTACCATACGATTTGTTGATGCTGCTTCTGAATAAATAACCAAACTGTCCACCCAACAACAAATGCATGGGTTGCTTTTTAGGATTATTATACAATTCGATACTGAAATAAACTGGAAGTTCTAAATAGGCCAAGGAAATTTTGCTGTAAGATGTGTCATTGGTTTTGCCAAATTTACTGCCCTTAAATGTTAGATTCATTTCCCATTGAAACTTCAAATCTTTGTTTTTGTTCAAATCAATGATGTTGTAAATGCCTGCACCAAATCCGTATAATGGTCTAGAATTGTCGAAAGCTGTGCCCAAAAAACTGTGTCCACCCATGGTAAATTTAACCCCTAATTTTGTTTTTAGGTTCTCATCGGTATTGACGTTTTGTTGTTGCAAAGGGGCTTCTATCTCACCTTCAGGTTGTGCAAACAAGGCCAAATTCCATAAACAAATGATTAGTGCTAAATATTTCATGGTCTATAATGTGTCCAATTTTTTTCCAGTTAATGCTTTGCCAATTGCCTCGTCCATTAATCGCTCAGCAAAAGGTCGGGTTATATGGTTCAAACGATCCATTGTAGTTATTATTGCTTCTTTGTCGTTTTCTTTACAAATCGATTCTAAATTTTCAATGGCCGTTTTTGTTTCAGTCACTTCTGTATCGCTCAACAAACTGCTGTTGTTTTGTATCAATTTTTTACATTGATAAATCACTTGCTCGGCTTCGGTTTTTGTTTCTGCCAAAGACCTTGCATGCATGTCTGCCTCTGCGTGTTGCATGGCGGCTAATAGCATGGTCTCAACATCGCTGTCACTCAAACCATATTGAGGCTCTATATCGATAATTTGTTGAACCCCTGAGCGCATCTCCACTGCTTCGACTTTTAATATACCATCGGCATTTAAAATAAAACGGATGTCTATTTTTGGCAAACCTGCTGGCATAGCCGGAATGTTTTCTAAAGTGAATTCACCAAGTTTTCTATTGTCGGCCACCATTTCACGTTCACCTTGGTAAACGCTAATTTTTAATTTGCTTTGTCCATCAACCGAAGTGGTGTATTGTCTTCCAGCGCTGCTCGGCAATTTGCTGTTGCGTGGAATGATGACATCCATTAATCCACCCATGGTTTCTATACCCAAACTCAATGGCGTAACATCCAATAACAAAATGTCTTTTCTATTGCCTGCTAAAATATCGGCTTCAATCGCGGCTCCTAGGGCAACGACTTCATCTGGGTTAAGTTTGTTGTTGACTTGGTCTTTCTTAAAGAATTTTTGCACCCTTTCAATGACATACAAAGTTCTTGTAGAACCACCCACCATTACCACTTCATCAATTTCTTCAACGCCTAGGTCGGCATCTTTCATGGCCATGGCACATGATTTTAAAGTCTTTTCAACGATAGGATTTATAAGCTTTTGGAAGGTTTCTCTTGAAAGCGATAAATTGTAAGTATTGTTGTTTAAGGCAATCTGACCAGTATACTCAGGCGATTCACTTAAATGTTTTTTTGCTTCTTCGGCTTTTAAACGAAGGGTTTGGTAATCGGATTTATTGGCTTCAATGTCTTCAATTTTTAAACCCAATTCAATACACCAATAATCTGCAATGGTTCTATCGAAGTCATCGCCACCGGTGTATGTATCGCCGTTGGTTGACAAGACTTCAAATACCCCATTTTGAATTTGTAAAATGGTGATATCGAAAGTGCCACCACCCAAGTCGTATACCGCAATGGTTTTTTGTTCCGCTTTGTTCAAGCCTATGCCGTAAGCCAAACTGGCAGCGGTTGGTTCGTTGACTATACGCAAAACATCGAGGCCAGCCAATTTTCCAGCATCTCTGGTTGCTTGTCTTTGTGAATCGTTGAAATAGGCAGGTACGGTAATAACAGCTTTGCCAATGCTTTCGCCCAATATTGTTTCTGCTTTTTGTTTTAAGTGTTTTAAAATAAAAGAAGACAGTTCAATCGGGTTGTAAATTTTTCCATTGATTTCAATGTTCACCATGGCCTTGGTATCGTCGGGTACCAAATGGTAGCCAAAGCTGCGGGCGTGGGAGGCAAGGTCGGTAAACGAGCGGCCAAGAAGACGTTTAACAGAGTAAACAGTGTTAGCAGATTCGCTTAACAAATGTGATTTTGCAGGATCACCAACCACAATTTGATTGTTGGCATCAATGTAAATAACTGAGGGAACAATTTTGTCGCCATTTTCGCCTAAGCAATAGGCTTCATGGGTCTCTGGATTTACCAATGCCACAAGGCTGTTGGTGGTTCCAAGGTCTATGCCTAAAACTTTATCGGAACGTTTGATGGTCCCATCTTTTATATTGATTTTTATCCGTGCCAAGTGGGGCAAAATTAGTTAATTTTTAAATGATTATTGTGCTCAAAGGCAGGAAATAAAACATATTGATAATATTTATACCTTGAGAGTGCAACATATTATTTATTTTTGTGTCTTAAGGATATGAGGCGTCTACATTTTCTAATAGCTATTTTGATTAATTTGTTGGTTAATCAATTACAAGCAGGTGCATTATTGGGCGCTGATGTGCGTTACCGTTATTTAAGTGGAAAGAAATATGAAGTATGTATTGCTTTGTATAGAGATTGTAGAGGGATACCGTTGTCAAACCCAAATAATGTTTATGTTTACAATGATTCTTTTCAAATTCCATTAAGCCTCACAAGAGTAAAAATTGAAGAAGTTATATCGCCGCAATGCACTGGTGCTTGTGTTAGCAATACCACTTCTGGACAAGGAACGGAGAAACATACTTATTTAGATACTATTGATTTTGCAAGTGGGGTTTACCAAAAATTTGGAACTCAAAGTCGGCCTCTAGTCTATTTCGCTTTTGATCAGTGTTGTCGGAATGGTGGAATAACCACTTATCCTCCAGGAAATATGTTTGTAGAGGCCATGTTGAATTTATATGCAGCCAATCAAAATTCTGTAGTAGTAGGATTTAACGATTTTAATCAATCAGTAGAAGCCTATTTGTACTGCCAGCAAACGCATAATTATTCATACAGAAGCAACCCTTACCAAACAAATGATTCCTTAGTTTATGATATGGTAAGGGCTAAAGATGATAAAACATCTGAGATAAATTATGACCCCTATAAACCAATGACATACTATTGCAACAGCAATCCGGGTAACACCAATTGTTTGCCGAATACCACTGTCAATCCAGTGCGGGGTTTTTTCTTTAACCGCAGCAACGGGAATTTAATTTGCACCCCAGGTAAATGCGATGAACTTGGAACTATAGTTTGTAAAGTGGGATTATATAAAAAAATCGGACAGTCTTTTGTTTTAATGGGATACATGAAACGCGATTGCAATTTTATAGTGATTTCCAATATGGGAGATAATATCCCTTATCTGTTAAAGAACAAAGATTATCCAATAAAAGCCAGAGAAAAATTTTGTGTAGACATGCCAATCAAGGACGATAAGGATGTCTTGCAATCGCAGGCTGATACCGTGTTTGTAAGCATGTTAAAGTCGCCAACAAAAGGAAGTTTAACTTTATTAGATTCAAATGCGCGTGAAAAAACCTTGCGTTACTGTTGGACACCGAGTGATCAAGATTATTTGAAAAAACGAACAGATGAGATTGAATTTAGAGCAAGTCAAAAAAAGTGTTTGAAGCTAAAAGTTACAGGAATTTCTACTACCATTCAATTCTCTGTCATTGCCCCAGATTCTATCTGCCAAGTTAAAGTAAGAACATTTGAAGACCGCAATAAAAATGGAATAAAAGACGGAAATGAAACTTACACCAAAGCCAAGTTTTTTATGGACACAAAATCCATCTATACCATTTATGAAACCGATAGCTTGGGTCAATTGATTTTAAATCCTTTTTATGGCAAATTAACGTTTGGAATTCCTTCTCAATTGGAAAGATATTCAGATAAGTCGGATAAAGTTGTACAAACCTACTTCGACAGTACCTATACCATAGACTTGCCATACAACAAACGCTATGGACTAAAAGGAAAAGTGTTCGTGGATGTTAACAGCAATTGTGTATTTGATGCGGGTGACTATGCTTTAGCCAATGAAAAAGTGCTTTTGCAAAACAAACAAGTGCTGGCCATAAGCGACAAGAATGGCGATTATTTTATTCAGAGTCAAACAGGTTCTGATGTCTTGAAAATTAAGAGTGATGCCTATAATGCAAACTGCTCTGCTTCTTACAATATTCAAATGAAAGCAGATACAGTTCAATTGGGTTTTGATTTTCCTTTAAGCCCTAAGTCGGCATTCAAAGATTTGTCAGTAGAATTTTTAAGCAAGCCCCATCTTCAACAAAACCAAGTGTTAAGTCAAAACATCAAGGTAAGCAACAAGGGTTTTAAAACGGAGAAGAATGTATTGTTGGGTCTTAACACCTCACAGAGATTATTTGATTTTAAAAGCAGCAAAACAACCTATAAATCTGCTGACACTTTATTCTGGATAATAGACAGCATTCCTGCAAATTCAAGTGTGCTTATTCCATTTGATTTTAGAGTCTATAAAGATTCTTTTTTAAGCAATTCTTTGATGTGTTATTCTGCTTTCTTGCGCGCTGATAGTGTCGTTGACAACAACCAATTTAAAATTTGTGAAGTGTTTACCGATACAGTTCTTGCCATTCAGTACAAAAGCAGCATGAATACGTATAAGGTTCAGGAGCAAGACCGCCGCATGACGTATAAAGTAAGCTTTAGCGATAAAAATTATAGCCACACCTATTTGGTATTGTATGACAGTTTAGATGCGTCTAAATTCGATTTAACAAGCTTTAAATTGATGAACAATCCAAATGGATTTAAAGTCAACTTAATTGACCATGTTCTGTATGCGGAATATTATGGTAGTATTTCTGCCGGAACTGAATTGGGATTTGTTTATTCGATTGATTTAAAGCCAGGATTTAAATCGGCCTTTATGGTTTACAATGCAGCGAATTGGTTTGTCGACAACAATACAACGCCACAGCGCACAAGGACAGTAAACGAAACTGAATCGGCAATTAAAATTGGTCTAATCAATGACAGCGATTATTGTTTGGGTGATTTGATTTACCTGCCCGTATCTAGCTTGTATGAACCAAATTCTAATTTTAAAGTTTACCTTTCCGATTCACTGGGTTCATTTAACAATCAAACCCTAATTTTGGATACTTTGGTGTCGAAGCGCAACAATGTATTAACTGCTAAAATTCCTTATACCATGAATACTGGTAAGGGGTATAAACTCAAGGTGGTTTCTGATAATCCAAATACCCAAAGCTTTGAAGCAGATTTTACACAAAGCCTAAGTTTTTATGGCTTACCTAGCGTTGCACTAAGCAGCAATTTAGTTAATGGAAAAATATGTGCCAACGATACCTTAAAGTTTTTCGCAACGGGTGCTGATTCTTTTGTTTATTTATACAACACTTACCAATTGGGGCAATTTAGCAAGAATAATAGAAGTTTATATTTCGTTCCTAGTTCGAATGGTAAATTGCAGGTTGCTACGAGGGACTTAAATGCTTGTATTGCTTTTTCAAATGAAATTTCTTTTGCCATAAATGCTTTGCCAAATGTAAAATTGCTGAGCAATAAAGAACTTTGTGCAGGTGGACAATTGGATTTAGATTTAACAGGCGCAAACACCTATACGCTATTTCAAAATGGACTTTTCTTAGCAGGTAATTTGAACTCAGGCATTCGCAAAAGTCCGGTACTGAATGCTAACACTGGATATAAATTAATTGGTCGTGATGCCAACAACTGTGTCAATACCGATTCGGTTTATATAGTTGTGAATCCATTGCCATTCAAACCAGTGATCTACGCCAACAAAAATTATTTACAATCCAATTACAGCACAGGCAACCAATGGTTTACTGGCTCGGTGAAAATTGACTCTGCCACAGCACAAACATTCTACCCACCGGTAAATGGAAGCTATGCGTTAGAATACACCAACAGTAAAGGATGTAAAGCCATTTCTGATGTCTACGATTTCAGGTATTACAGTTTGACTTCAATCGATTATTCTAACGTATTTAAAGTTTATCCAAACCCAAGTTCAGGCCTATTTATTTTTGAAAATCTAAGTAACGATATTTTGAGCATTCAAGTAATAGGCAG